>JAPPLF010000096.1:0-11011 GCA_028874215.1 Acidobacteriota bacterium | reverse complement strand
TTTTGGGTGTAATTTTCTTTTCCGGGCCCTTCTTCTATTTTTTTTGGGGGTGGGCCCCCCCCCCCGGGGGGGGGGGGGGCCCAATTTTTACGGCCCCCCCCGCCGCCGCGCCCGATCCGGGCAGCGAAAAGGGGGGGGCGCTCCCATCCACCTCCGAACTCCCCGTACGGCCACGCAGGGGCCGGGAAACGGCACGGGACGCCCTGTGGCGTCACGCAATCCGCACCCACGCATTTGTGAATCCGGGACACGGTCTGGTGTGAATCCACCGTGCGTGTCCCATTCACACTCCGGTACCGGCACGAGGCCCCCCTATCCACCGTTGAAAAATGCCCCCGAAAACCGCTTCGACAACCAAGTGGAGTCGCCGTCGATCCCAAGCTGGAAGGAGCGGTCCTGGGTCGCCTCTTGCAACACGATGGCCCGTTTCAGCGCCGGCGTGACGCCCCCGTAGGCGTCCAGCGTCCCCTTGTCTCCATTGAGCACGGCGCGTTTGATCCGGGCGTACTCCCGGGCCGCCGAAGGATCGCCCGAACGGGTCTTGGTTCCGGAGCCGGTGGCCCAACGGCGCAGCACATTCTCCGCCCGCTGCAAGGCCCGGTCCTCCCGGGCCACGGCCACCACCTGGACCGCCCGGCCCGTCCGGCGCAACGACTCCCAGAGACCCCGGTGCGCCGCTCCCCACGAACGCAGCCCCTTGTCGGTCCAGTGCCCCGGATCGACGTAGACGAACACCGCCCGGTCGGCCTCCAGGGCGATCGGCAGCTTGAGCGCGAAGTAGCGGCGGGTTTCCCCCGCCGCCCCCCGGTACACTCGCCGGGGAAGCCGCTTGCGCGGGATTCCCAGCTGCTCGAAACTGAGGACCTTCTCCGGCTCGGTGGGAAGCCAGGCCAATTCCGGGTGCTCCAGCACGTAATCCAGGGAGAGCAGGCGCCGGAGCAGCACCTCGGGCGAAGTGATCCGCCGATGGCGGATGTCCTCCGCTCCCAGTGCCCGGTAGACCGGCCGGCTGAAGATCCGGCACACACGGCCGATCCTTCCGACCTCCGGCGTCGTGTCCTCGCGCGCCAGTCCCTGTTCGATCAGTGCATGCACACCGCGGCGGGCCTGCTCGGGATGGTCCCGCAGGAAAGCACACCATTGCGCCCGCGTGAACACACCGCTGTGCAGGCACACCAGGGCGATCCATTCCGCGTGGCGGCCCGTCCAGCCGAACTCTTCCAGTGCTTTCTCCCGGCCCTTGAGATGTTCGATCATGACTTGTTCTCAGTCACCAGAGCCCGATCCGCTTGCAGATAGGTGATGACGATGCCCATGGGGTTCGTCACGACCAGGTCGGGCGGGATCTCGGCGAGAAACACGAACTTGAGCGACAGCGACCAGCGCTGCCGCTCGACTTCCTGCTCGCGGGTGGTGTGCACCAACTCGAAATCGGCCGTCCCGCTGTGCGGTTCCTCCGGATGGGCGTGAAGCCTCAAGACGACGTTCTCCACCCGGACCTGCCGGGACTCGACACCCGCCGCCACGCGTGCGATGTTCTCGCTCTCGGCCTCGAAGGCCGCATTGGCCAGATCGGTGGTCAGGAACCGCAGGCTGCGGGTCCAGTGCTGCTCGACCGTGGCCCGCTGCCGCGAGTAGAAGTCGTGGATGAAGCGGTTCAGAAAATACTTCGTCGTCGGGTCCAGCGGATCGGTCTGGGCTTGGACCGCCTCGTAGGCCAGGGCCTCGGCCCGGCCCACGTCATCCACCCGGATCACGATCGGTTTGGGGGGATCGAGCGACCCGAGTCGCAAGGCGAGCATGGCCAGCAACAAGCCGGTCAGGCCGAGCAGTCCGGTCATCAGGCGAAGATGTCGGTTCGTGTGGACCGTCTCGCCCCAGATCTCCGCGTATTCCCGTCCCGCGTCCTTCTTGTTTTTCATTTGCTCCCCTTGAGCGCGCCGGCGGCCCGGCCCGCCCCCACGAGGATCGCCGCCGTGCCCATCAGGCCCGCGCCGGCGCTTCCCGCTCCGGAGATCAGCAGCGAGGCGATCTCCCCCACCTTGAACGCGGCCAGGATCCCCGCCACCAGAAGCGGAGCCAGGAGCAGAAGCCAGAGCCCCAACTGCTGCAGGTCCGCCACGTTTAACCCGGCCGACATCAACGTGTTGACGAAAGCGAGCGAAACGCCGACGAAGACGCGCAGGATCACGGCGGCCACCACGCCGTAGAGCGAGTAGACGAGAAGCGCCCGGAACCACCCCCAGAACAAAAACGCCATCGGCTCGAACAGGAGCCAGGGAATCATCAGCGGTCCGATGAGGATGACGATCGCCACCGCCACGTGTGCCCAGATCACCTGGGCGTAGGTGATGGCGAAAAGCGCCAGCAGAAGAATGATCAGCGACCACGACAGGAACACGCCGAAGACGAACTTCAGGTAGTAGCCGGACGCGGACCACAACAGCCCCGCCAGGTTCAGGTTGCGGACCTGATCCGTGAACGTGGCGTGCATCTGCTCGAACGTCTGAGAGAGCGTCTGCTGGGTCGCCCGGATGATATCGGTCATCATCAGGCCCATCATCCAGTTGCCCTGGGCGACCACCGCCTGAGGGAAGGTCCAAGTCGTGCCGGGGATCGTCTGGTAGTAGAAGGTGAGCAGGGTCCCGGGGATGGCCAGCGCCATCACCAGCCGGACCCACTCCCCGGGGGAGACCGTGCCGCTGAGCGCTGTTTTCACGCCGCTCCACACGACCATGACCGCGCCCATCCCCCGCCAGAGGCTCACGCCCGCCCGGTGCACCTCGGGCGCGACGTTGCGGGTGACATCGGCCAGGACCTGATCCAGAAAGGGCTTGAAGTCCTGAAGAGAATCGGCCGGTATCGTGGTGGGAAGTGAAGGGTCGATCTGCATTACGGAGTCCCCGGTGGATGGAACGTGAAGAACATCCCGTCACGGTAGGAGACGCCGCTGGCGGCAATGGCGGCCCGGTGGGCCGCAAAACTGGTCCTCGCCCTCTGCATCTCCTCGACCCAATCGGCCTCCCGGTTCCGCCGGGCAATCTCGTCCTCGTAGCGTTCTGCCGTAGCCCGCGCCGCCTGGTGGGCCAACAACTGGGCGATGCCGGCCAGCAGTTCTCCTTGAGTGGCCCCGGCTGTGAGCTGCTTTTGTCCCAGCGCGGTCTGGGACCGGTTGGAGTCGTTGCGCAACTTATCCAGCGAGTCCTGGGCCGTATTGACGGCGCCGCTCAGGTGGGCGGCCGAATCGGCCAGCGCGTGATCCATCACCAGTTGTTTGTCGGCCCTCTCGCGTTGCCGCTCGAAGTCATCCAAGGACCGGGCGATCACGTCGGGCGGTTGGTTCGCCAGCAATCGGGTTAGGTCTCCATGGGTGAGGCGGTCGGCGTCTTGCAGGGCCGTTTGCCAGGTTTCCCGAAGGGACCGTCCGCTACGGCCCATTTGCCGAATGTCCTCGACGATCCGCCGGGCTTCCCCGTGAAAGTCCCCGGCCCAGTCGATCCGGTCGCTGACCCGTCGGGCCGGAGGGGAGAACAGGTCCGAGAAGGAATCCCGCAAGGCGCCGATCTGCCCGAGAGTGGCTTCTTTCATGTGTTCGAACTGGTTGCGCAACTCGGTAAGCTGATCGGTGTATTTGCGGATGGAGGTGAGCTGATGGCGGATCTGGGTGAGTTGGTTGACGATGATGGTGGCCCGCTGGATCACCCCCGCGAAGATGGCGTGGACCGGCGTGGTCGTCACGGCAACGATCAAGGTGATCGCAAGCAGTACAGTCAGAGATTTCTTCATGGGGTCATGGTCCTTTCCGTGGGCCGGGGCACCAGGACGTCCGCCGTGAACCAGATGCGAAGGCGGTGACCGGCCCGGATGGTGATGTTGGGAAAGCGATTAAGGAACCGCTCGAGGATCCGCAGGGATGCCGTCCCCAGCTCTTGACCGGCGCCGGCCCGGAGACTGGAGATCCCTCCCGCGTAAGGCTGGCTGCCCCGAAGCGTCAGACCGGAGAGCACGCCGACGGCTCCCGTTGCGGCGAACATGGAGAAGTAATGGCGATCGACTTGGTCCTTGAGCGCGGATTCGCCCAGTTGGTTAAGGCCGTCGAACTCCAGGTCGATCCCCTGTCCGGAAGGTAGGATCAGCCGGTGAAAGCTCACGGCCATTCGGGACTGGTCCTGGTGGGCCACGGCCTGGGCCGCGCCGATGACGCGCGATCCCCGGGGGACCAGGACGCTCTGTCGGTCGCGGGAGTAAAATGGGATGGAGACCTGAGCCAGCACGGGGCCGGGGAAGTCACCCGAGAGTTGGGTCACGAGTACCGCTTCCAGAAACGAGCCCTCGGGGATGCGCTCGAATCCTTCCGGGTCGTGGGGAGCGGACATCTGCTCCGGCTCCCGCTTCTTCGGTCGGTCCGGATCTTCCGTGCCCGTCGGTGCCCGATCGTCCGGTGTCGCGCCAACCAGATCCGCTTCCACCTCCCGCAGGGCAGCTTGCGTGGCCGTCTCCGCCAAGGCTTGGAGCCGGTCGAGCTGCTCAGTCAGATCGTTCGTGGTTTGCGCCGGGGCTGGCGATGCCTCTGAGAGTTTGCGGCTGGGAGTTTCCGAGTGCTCCACTGGCCGTGTCCGACTCTCCGGCGCCGCCGCGCCTTCCGAGTCGCGGTAGGAGTGCGCTACGGCTTGTACGCGCAACGAATCGTGCTGGCGGCGAAGGTCCTCCAGCCGCAGTTGCTCGCGCAACTGAAGCTCCGCTTCAGACGGTGGCAGTGAAGGATCTTCGCTTTGATCTGTTGACAATGAGAGTCCAGCTAGCGCGCCCGTCTCGGAACGGAGCCCCGCCATCTTTCCTCGGCCGGCCTTGGCCGCAGCCAGGCGATCCCGCTCCCGGAGCTGCTGTCGGGCCTCCAGCGCCCGCCGCTGTTGCTCCCGGTCGGCCATCTCGTTCAGCCGCGCTCCGGCCCGCTGCTGAAGGGCTTGGTTCGCCGGTTGCGCCGGCGCCTCCCCGGCCTCCTCCTCGCCACCTCCGGTGAAGGATTGGCTGAGAATCAGCAGGCCGCACAACAGCGCCAGCACGACGCCGCCGATCCGCGTGAGGAGTGCGGCGGGGACCGCGCCGGCGGGCTTCGCATACAGTCTTCGCCAGTGACTCATCCGGGTCATCTCCTTGCGTCCTTGGAATCGAAGCGCCAGCGTGCCTTCTTCTTGCCGATCTGAAGCCAGCCGTCGCCCACGACGTGCCGGGCGATGTAAAGACCGTCGGCCGTGAGGTCGTAGGCCACCAGGCTGGGACGGCCGTCCTTGAGTTCATAAAGCGCCGGAGACTCCTGGGCGCCCGAACGCAGGTAGGTGAAGCGCCCGTCGTGCCACATGGCCTCGACCAGGAACGGCCGCTTTCCGGCGTTCTTGTCCAGCCGGTAGGGGAACGTCAGTTCCTCCGGGTACTCGGAGCGGAACCGGTCCACCTCGGCCCGGGCTTGCCTTTTGGCATCGTCGACGCGAGTGTCGGCCTCCGCCTGGACGCTTCGGACCGCCTCGGACGCCTGCCGAGCCATCTCCCGGTAGCCTTCGACCTCGCTTCGGGACACGAAGGCGGGTTGGTGCTCATCAGAGGAAATTAGTAAGTTATTCTTCTCCTTGGGTTCCCGCTCCACCCGCACGACCAGGTGAGGCGTCCCGCCCTCGGTCGCCAGGAAGGAGTAGATCCGTCCACTCGCGCAAACCAGCGCGACATTGGTCCGGACCCCTTCGGCCAAGGGTTTGATGTAGGCGAGATTGGCCGCACCGCTCAGGTGCCAGTAGCCGGCATCGCCGACGACGAAATCGAGGATCTTCTCCTCAATCGGGAGTACCAGCACCGTGGTGTGCCGGACGCGCGTCCGGACCTCGATGATCTGGTCCTCCTGCTCGGCGACTTTGACAACGCCCTCTTCGGCGAGGACGAAAGGAACGGTGAGAAACCACACCAGAACGGTGGTGCTTCGACGTGTGAAAATACTCATGGCATTTCTCCAGCAAGAAACTTGATGGCCTTTTCCAGGCCGTATTGCTCAACCGATTTGGCTCTTCTTTCCGCCTCCCGGGGCGAGGACGTGTACAGCCAGTAGCTTTCCGGATCGACCTCCAGCCGCAGGACGCCCGCCGCATCGGGCCGGCGCAGATAGATCTCCCGCTTGGGGACCAGTTCCCGGACCAGCTCCACCTCCCGGTCGTTCAGGCGAAACGTCTCCCCGGCGGTCTCCGGCAGGTCCGGGTTGGCCAAGAACAGCTTTGTTGGCATCGACTCCAGCAGGGCCTCGGCTCCACTGGTGCCGGTGACATCGACCGCCGACTGCGTGGCCAGAACCAGCGCGGCGTTCTTCTTCCTCCAGGTCTTGGCCGCCTCGGCCAGATAGGCGAGCACGGACCGGTCGCGAAGGTACCGCCAGGCCTCGTCCACCACCATGAGCTTGACTCGCGCCGTCTCGGCGGGGTCCTCCAGCGCCAGGCGCATCCGCTCCAGCAGATAGAAGAGCGCCGCCTCGCACAGGTCCTCGTGCTCGGCCGCTCCGGCCAGGTCGATCACCTGCCAGTCCGTGAGCTTCAGGTCCTCCCCAGTGGCCGGGTGGTCGAAGTACCGGCCCCAGGCGCCCTCCCCATGCCAGCGCGAGAGCGCCGGCCACATCTTCGAAGGCAAGGCCCGAACCAGCGTTCCCAACGTTCGCCGCTCGGCCGGAAAGGCGTAGACGTCCTCCACCCGGTCGCGGATTTCTGTCGTGTCCTCTCCAGTGAGTTCCCATCCCCCGATCCGCAACAACCGGGCGATCCAGCTGGTGAGAAACTGGATCGACCGCTCCGTGGCCGGCAACGAGAAGGGCCGCAGCCGGACCTTGTTTTCCTTCGTCTCCTCCGGGGACAACTCCAGGTATCCCCCTCCCAGAAAACTCGTCAGCCAGCGGTAGGAACCGCCCAGATCGAGGATCAGGACTCGTGGGTCGTACTGAAGTGCGGATACCAGCAGGAAGTTGAGCAGGAAGCTCTTGCCGCTCCCCGTGGCTCCCAGCACCAGGGTGTGACCGACATCTCCCGCGAACAAGTCGTAGTGGTAGGGGGTCTTCCACCGGGTCTCCAGGACGGCCAGCGCAGGGCGCGCGAGGTGTATGCTTTGTGGGTTCCCGATGGGGGGACCGAAAATCGGAGCGAGGCACGCGGCCAAGCCGGCCGAGACGAAGACCGACCGGACCTGCCGCGAGCGGGGTTGTGCCGGCAGTCTGCCGAACCACACTGGGAGTTGGCCGTAGCCCTCTCGAATGACCTTGGCGTCGTGGGCGTTGAAGGTCCTTCGGACACTTGCATCCAGCCGCTCGATTTTCTCCAGTCTTCCGTGCAGCGTGAGGGTGAGAGAGACTGAGCCGTAGCCGATCCCGTCGGCCTCCAGTTCCACCAACGCGTCCCCGAGCCGGCCGACTTCCGCTTCGGCGGCCGAATCCACCAGGGCGCCCGCCGTGCCTTCCTTCTCCTGCACGTGGGCCATCATCGAGTAGCGCTTCGAGAAGTAGTGGCGCTGTGCGGAGCGGACCTTGCGGCGCGACGCTTCCGTCCCCCACTTCCGCCATTCCAGGCTCACCGTCATGACGGCGTCCAGACGGAAGAGGTCGGACAACAGGTTGGCGGTTGCCTCCACGGGTGGCGAGAGCAGCGAGTAGAGGATCACCGGCTCGCCGTCCAGGCGCAGGTGGCGCCGCTCCGCCTCCAGTTCCGAGACGGCGAGTCGCCAGTTCAGCCCGCTCCCAGTCGACCCGTCCCAAGGGGTGCCGGGGCGGTTGATCAGTTCCGAGAGCACCCGTGAACCTGCCACCGGACCGAGGATCTCAATGGGAGTCACGTCGTCCACTAGGGTGCGCGAGGCATCGACACTCTGGCGAAACCGCCGGGTTGCGGCTTGGATCGCCGAGTGCAGATAAACACTCTCGTGGGACCGTTTCCTCCGGGTCAGCCAGCGACGGACGTGGGAAGTCCATCCGTTTCCCGCGTGGGAAGCG
Organism: Acidobacteriota bacterium; assembly: GCA_028874215.1. Classification (NCBI taxonomy): domain Bacteria; kingdom Pseudomonadati; phylum Acidobacteriota; species Acidobacteriota bacterium. The sequence goes on along the minus strand of JAPPLF010000096.1, from coordinate 3,003 downwards.
GCGGCGGATCTCAACCGGGGATCGGTGCACCAAGCCACGTAGGTGTCCAGTTCCGAGACCCGATCGGTCAGATACGCGCATCGCCGTTGCTGGGAGAGACCGACGACCGAATCGGCGTCCTCTTGCGCCGCTCTCAATCGGCTGGGCCGGCGCATGAGATAGAAGTAGAGCCGCGTGCGGTCGTCCAGGTTCGAGAGAGCCCGCTGCCAGCGGTCCGCCACTCGATCGAGCTGTTCTGGCGTGCGCCCGTCCACTACTGCCGACCGGAGCCGTCCCAACGTGAGCAACTGGCCGCTTCTCGTCAGACAGGTCCGACCGTCCGGCAGCCATCCCCAGTAGGGGAGCTCCTCGGCCAGCGAGCCTGCGGCTTCGTACTCTCGTGCTTCTTCAACCAGCTTCATCGTCGGATGAGCACACACCAGGGTGGCTCCCCCCACTTGCCGGGATCGTAGCGGGACTTGAAGCGGGTCGATGCGCGCAGGATCGCCAGCATGTCCGGATCTTGGCGCCAAGCCAGGTAGCCGGCCACGTAGAGCGCCGCGAAGACGAGTCCGGCCGAGAGCAGTGAGTTGATGGTGTTCCACAGCGCCACGGCCAGCGTGGCGCTCAGCAGAAACCAACGCCTCTCCACGCCCAGGATCGTCAGCGGGCGGCTCAGAACGGGATGGCCTCGCCACGGTCTTTGACCCCGCATCATCAGAACAACCAGTTCATGAAGTTCACGGCGCCGATGGCCATGCCGACGCCGAAGATGATGCCGGCCAGCGCGCGCTTCGAGCCACCTTCGCCGAAGGCGAACATCAGCCCGCCGACTACGACCGCCACCAGCGAGAGTCCCCGTGCGATCGGACCTGTGAACGTGGTCTCCAGCACGGTGACCGCATCCACCCAGGGGCTCGTCCCTTGCGCCAGGACCATCCCCTGGAAGAACAGAAACAGCCCGCCGCAAATGGCGGCTCGCCAACAAATCAAGAATCGTTTCATCCTCGTCCTCCTTTTTCGTTTTATCGAATCCGTCTCCTCTCACCACCTCTCGCTGCGGTGTTATCGCCGCCGGTCTCCTCCAGCCACAACCGCCAGCTTCATCGCCTCGGCGGCCACGTTGAACAGTTCCTTGGTGAACGCGATGTCGAGTTCGCCACAGCAGACCGCGACTTGGCGAAAAAACCGTTCCTCGGTCACATCGTGAGCGCCGACCAGGCGTCGACGCGCCCGGAAGATCGCTCGCTGCATCTTGTTGACCAGCCACTCGGGAGGCGGCCGGTTCGACCCGTTCCGGGGCAAAATGCCGGGATAGTTGGGGTCGAGCAGCTTGTCGACCCAGATGCCCGATCCCCGGGTCATCAGTTCGATCAGAGACCACTGGTTGTGGCCGGGAGCGCACTTTTGCCCGCACAGTTCCTCGTAGCGGGAAATGGCCCGGCACAGATCCTGAACGGTTCGCCCCTCATCCAACCGGGCGTGAATGCCTCGTCGCATCCGGCGATTGAGGCAATGGTGGCGGACGAGGTTGTTCTGGCCTCGCCAGTGGTTGAAAATCCGAAGACAAGCCCGGTCCGCGTCCGGCCCCGCCGATGAGGGGGGTAGGGGGGAGTTCTTAATACTCTTCGTATTTGTAGAAGAGGAGTCTTCGATAAGAGAGGAGAGGATAGGAGGTTGATTCTTGGTTGAGGCCTCCCTTGAAGCCTGGCTTGGAGCCTGCCTTGAAGCCTCGCTTGAAGCCTGGCTTGGAGCCTGCCTTGAAGCCTCGCTTGAAGCTTGGCTTGCAGCTCTGCTTGAAGCCTGGCTTGAGCCCCGCTTGCGTCTGGCTTGAGTCGTCCGTCCGCCCTTGCTTCCCGCCAGCGCCAGCTTCCGTCGCCGCTCCAGGTGTTGTCTCTTGATGGCTTCGACCCGCTGGTTGTAGATCCGACTCTGCGAATCCTCCTTGAACTGGTTCCGGATCCCTTCCCAAATCTGTTGGAATTCCTGCAAGGAACAATCCAACAGTCTCGCGAGTTTCTTGGGGTCTTTCGGCAACCGCCCTTCCTGCCAGTTCAGGCACAGGAGATGGACGTAGGCGCCCCGTTCGGCCAGGGTCATCAAGCGGACGTCGATCGATCCCAGGTAGTCCCCGACGAAAAACGGCATGCTGGCCAATCGGTCTTTCATCCGTTCACTTCCCCAAACGACGCCGGCGGAATTCTGCGAACAAATGTTCGATAAGCTGCGTTGGCGACGGCTCCGAGCGAGGAGGAAGGGAAAGGGAAATAGGAAGCGTCCGGTGCCTCTCGGGAGCGGACCCTGTTGCCTGTTTGTTGCCTGTTCAGCACGTCAATCCTTGGGAGCCAATCACTTTTCCGGTTCGGCGAAGAACCCGTTAAGGTACTGAAAACGTTAATGATCGGTAGTGATTGACTGAGGATCAGTCAGGATTAGAAGTCCGTTGCTCTGTCCAGCTGAGCTACGGGCGCATGCTTGAATTTTTCGAACTTTAACAGTCCGTCTCGAAAGTCGCCACGGACGGTTAGGAGTCGCCGGTGAGACGGCGCTGCATGAAGATCTCGGCAGGCTGGTCTCTAATGGTGAGAGCGCCGCAATCCCGGTAGCCGAGCTTGCGCCAGAAATGCTGGGCCGTAGCGGCGGCCTGGGTGGACATGACCACCAGGTCGAAGCCGCGGTCCGCCATCTGCCGTTCCCACTCCCGCACGGCCCGCGTGCCGTAACCGTGACCCCGCTCCGATTCGAGGATGACGATGATCTCGATGAAGGGGAGCGACTCCCAGATCACGTGTGTTTTGAGGAAACCCACCGGTTTCCCGCCGGCTTGGATGATTCGAATCCGGGACCCACGGACCTGCGCCTCCAGCGCGGCCTCCGAAAGCCGCGGCCAGAGCTGTCTCAGCACCGGGAGGTCGGAAGGAACGGGACTTCGCAAACAATTCATGGATGGGCCTCGAGCCGCATCGATGTTAGGGAAGGTCTGATTAAGTCGAGTCAGCGTTCTGCACGATAATTCTTCCATCA
>JAPPLF010000095.1 GCA_028874215.1 Acidobacteriota bacterium | reverse complement strand
CTTAGCGTGCAGGAGTCCTTCGCCGCTTCTCCAAATCGGCAACGTCGGGTCCAAACAGGTACCGGGCTGGATACCGGCCTGCGCTGCATGGGTTCCGTCCTCTTGGTAGCCGCGAAGCAAGAAGGCGCGCCCACCGCGCGTGACGCGCCAGAAATCGGAGTAGGCGGCATCTCGGAGATACCCTTGGCGATTTTCGCCTGTATGCCTACCGAACCAGCACTCGATGGCGCCGCCCCTAATGTATGGAGCAAGGGCCGGCCGAGTTGGAGCCCACCACGTGTTCCAGCCCGTGAGACGCGGTGCATCGCGCAGAACATCCAGCAGGGCGCCGTCTGATCGGAGGGGCGTCCCGCCGTCAACGTGGTAGGCGAACGTAAAGAACCCGTACGGACAACGTGCAGGGCTGTCGGATTGGAGTTCGGCGATTTTGTCTCGCCAGATATTTTCACAATCCTCCGCCCATCGATTCAGTCGGGACATTTCGTCCTGATCTCCTCCCGGCGAAGGCCTGACAGGCAGCAGATTGTGGATTTGACGAAGCAGACCGTGGATGTGATCAAGCGACTCATCACGCTGGACGCTTAAGCACTTTGCAAATAGCTCATTCCACTCGAGCCCAGTAAGAGGCGGTGCGCTTTGCGGCCCCGGACGGCGGATGTAGATTGCGTGCTGTTGAACAGTCTGACTGTTCGGACTGTTGCGCTTGGCGCGTATGGGAAATGGGTGACTTCCCGGAACGCCGATGATCGGATGAGTGACGCCTGAGATGGGATTTTGGATGCACTGCACCGAACAATGAAACGGAGGTTCTGCGTAACGGTGAACAATTCCGTTCACGTTATCCTGAGAGTAGCCTTTGAGATCGTCCGGTCGTCCCGAGGCAGGCGCGAAACCGGACGTCTCATCGAGTCCGATGATCACATACCCCCCGCCATGGTTTGCCAACGCAAGCAATGCCTTCGCGAGTGTCGCTTTGTCGTCGCCATCAGCGAGATCGAGCCAACATTTGATCTCAACATCAGGTGCTTCCCGAGGATCGCTCAGTAGGCCCTCAAGCCGATTGTGTTCTCCGTTCATCGGGCCATCCTCCAGACTGTGTACTATGGCCGATTCGTTTTTTGCTGGACCAATTTTCGGAGGATCTTCTCTGCGTGGAGGTAGAATTGTTCCGCTTCACGCAGGCTCGTGATCGACGTCACGATACCGCCCTCTGGCTCTCCGCGGCCGGGCAAAATCTCGATGACTTGTATGCCCCCTCTGCTGCCAATTGTGTGGTCATATTTGACCTTGAACTTGCAGTCCTGAAACGTGAACCCTAGTTGGCGAGTGTGGCGGCGCCACCAACTGTTTCCGACTTTATCGACGGCGAGTACGATCAGACCGACCCACGACGCAACCCGGCGAACGTGACGTGCGCCCTGGTAGTTATTGAAGAGGTAGTTGACGAAATAGTCGGCCACCCCTTCGGGTCCCATTTGATTTCTGGACATCAGCCACTCCAATCAGTTCTTCGATTCCCCAAACATGGTCCACAACTTCCACTTTCCATTGTAGCTTTCGGCGATGAGTCATCAAAGGTCGCAACCGGTGTGTGTCCTTCAGGATGAGCAGGTGTTCTTCCGAATGGGCGACGATCCATTTCAACGCGGTGCGGGCCATGCTAGCATCGGCAACCGGAGAGCGAACGTCGGCAGTTATCCGTCCGCGATTCGATACGCGCAGATCACCACTACGGCCCGGTTATCACGCTCAGAAACCAGGATGCGTCGGAATTACTTGGTCACTGCCTTCAGCTGGTCCACAAGGTCTGGCTATTTTTGTATCATCTCCCACTGTTCCGGGAGATAGGCCGTGCGGTTGTACGCCCGCCCGTTGGGGTCCCGCACCGCGTGGGCCAACTGGTGCTCGATGAGGTCAAGGCAGAATCCCAACACTTCATCCAGGATCGTTCTTGCCATCGCCCGAAACCCATGGCCTTTCATCTCCGGACCGCCCTAGCGTTCCAACAGGTCGTGGAATCGGATCGGGAGACATTCGGCATAAATTTTCGGCTTGCTCCGCACGGCATATCGAGTGTAGGTGTGGAACCCATACGGAACCTTTTTTGGAAGAACCCCGGATTTCAAATAATGGAGTCCCCGTAAACCGTTGAAAATAGTGGGTGAGCCGCCAGGGAATCGAACCCCGAACCTACTGATTAAGAGTCAGTTGCTCTGCCTGATTGAGCTAGCGGCCCAAGCTACCCCAGAAAGAAGTCCAGTTTAACAGACCGCCGCGCGCCGCGCCTACGCGGAGCCGGCGGCGGAAATGGCTTCGGCAACCATGTCCAGGCACTCGAGCATGGCCGGAACGGGATCTTCCTTGTCCCCTTCGAACTCCAGCGAGACGGGACCGAGAAACCCCAATTTCCGAAAGGTCTCGAAGGCCTTGACCACGTCCAGCCTGCCCTGGCCCAGGACCACGTCATTCTCGTCGGCATCGAAGTCCTTGAGGTGAACGCCCAGGACCCGGCTTCCAAGGATCTCCAGAGCCGACACCGGATCGACTCCGGCGCGGATGAAGTGCCCCAGGTCGGCACAAGCGCCGATGCGGGGGTCGAGGCCGTCGACCGCCTCCATGATCCATTCGGGACGCCGCCAGCGCTCGTCCTCAGGACCGTGATTGTGGATGGCGATCCGGATGTCGTATTGATCCACCAGCTTCTCCAGGCTGGCGAAGGCCCTTTTGGAAGGGTTGGCGCTGAGGACACTAACCCCAAGATTCCGCGCCAGTCCAAAGATCGCCTCGTTTTTTTCGTGTTCGTCGGTGAAGCGTTCCACCCCGAACGCGTTCACAATGATTCCCGCCTCCCGCAGCCGATCTCGAAAGCGGACGATCTCTTCCTCGCCGGCGTTCTCCGGAAGGTGGCCTCTCCAGATCTCCACGTAGGGCAGATTCAACCGTTTCGCCTGTCCGAGAAAGTCCCCGATGGGCACGAAATGCCGAAGCGAATAGCTCTGGAACCCCATTTCGTAGTTCCCATAGCCGCGATCCGGTTCCGGTTGTTCCGGCGAGTCCGCCGGCGGCGAAGAACAGCCCGAAAAGCCGGTGGCCAGGCCCGCTCCGGCAACGCCCAGGGACAAGTGCATCCAATCTCTGCGGTTCAACTGTTCCGTTAGCATCAGCGATCTCTCCTCCTCCGGGCGACGGCCTGTTTCCATGCCAGTCTACTACGACGCGAGGAGAGTGTCGCAGGCTGGGAGACGGGCCGAATCGGCCCGGCCGGCAATATCCGGTCCTCCCGGAGCCGCCGGCCCCGGGACCGGGGACGCCGCGTCTTGATCTCGTGCTGAATTTCCGGTTACCTTGTCTGGCGCCAGGGACCCCAGCGGGAAAACCATCCCCCTGAGTTCGAGGAAATCGGAACATGGCGACTCCCGGAACCCGCCGGAGAGATCTGCTCCATCCCCAACGCATGGCGGCTGTGGCCGCCGCAGCCCTGCCGCGCGTCCCTGCGGAAATCGAAGCCGTCCCGGATGAGCTGATCCGGGCCGGACGGCCGGCCATGGCCTGCCAATTCGAGATCTTCCTGTCGACCCGGGACCGGGCTCGCATCATGACGGTCCACCGGGCTCTGGATCTGATCCAGGAGCTGGAAGGCCGGATGACCGTCTTTCGGGACGACAGCGAGATCTCCCGCCTGAACCGCCGTGCCTTCGAAGGTCCGGTCACCGTCGAGACCGGCCTCCTCGAGTTGCTGACCCTGGGACGGAGAATTTCCAGCGAGACGGGAGGAGCCTTCGACATGACGGCCGGTCCCCTCTGGAAGGTCTGGGGTTTCTCCCGGCGCCGCGGCACGCTTCCCGATCCGGAGGCGGTCGAGAAGGCTCGAAGCCAGGTGGGCTACCGTTTCCTGGAATTGGACGCGTCGGCCGGAACCGTTCGCTTCCGGCGCCGCGGCCTTGAGCTGAATCTGGGAGCAATCGGAAAGGGGTACGCACTGGACCGCGCCGGCCGGCTGCTGCAGCGGGAAGGCATGGGCCGCGCACTGCTCCACGCCGGCTACAGCAGCATTCTGGCGCTGGGACAGGGCCCCGGGAAGGAACCGTCTCCGGGATGGAAGGTCAGCATCCGGGATCCGTTGGGACGGACCGGACCGCTGGCGGCCGTGCAGCTTCGAAATCGCGCCCTCTCCACTTCGGGCGTGGGGGAGCAGTTCTTCCGGGCCGGAAATCGACGCTATGGCCATGTTCTGGACCCTCGGACCGGCCATCCGGTGGAGAAGAATCTTGCCGCCACGGCCCTGGCTCCCACGGCGGCGGAGGCGGACGCCCTTTCCACGGCTTTTCTGGTCATGGACCTGGACGATATTTTGTCGTACTGTCATCGGCGCCGGGGCATAGGAGCCGTCGTGGTCGCCGCTGATCCCCGGGATGGAGCCGTTCAGGTCCATCACTGGGGCCTGGACGCCGATCATCTGGAGGTCTTCCGTTGAATCGATTCAATCAACTCTCTCCGATCCATAAATTCATGCTGCTGGTGCTGCGTTTCTGCATCGGATGGCACCTTTTCTACCAGGGCGTGGGGAAGATCCTGGCTGTGAATTGGACCTCCCGCGGCTATCTGGAAAACTCCACGGGGCCTTTCTCCGGAGTCTTTCACTGGATCGTGGAGAATCCTTCAATGCTGGCCCTGGCCGACGTCGGCACCAAGTGGGGACTCGTCATTTTGGGTCTGGGACTGATGTTGGGATTGTTCACCCGCCTGTCCGCCTTCGGGGGATTCGCGCTGCTCATGTTGTTCTACCTGGCTTCGCCGGCGCTGGTGTCGGACGGCTTCCTGGTCCAGTCGGCCGAAGGGACCGAGCTTTACGTCACCAAGACGTTGATCGAGGCTCTGGCCCTGTCGCTGATTCTGGTCTTCCCCACCGGTCAGATCGCCGGTCTGGACATATTGGTCCGTCACTGGACGGCCAACCGGTTCAACAGGTAGCGGCCGGGCAGATCAAGTTTTCCGGGTGGAGCAAGCGAGGACAAACCGCCGGCCTGATTGATAATATGGCAAGACCCGATCCGATCCGATCTCCATGGAGGTGGGTATGGTGAGCGACGAACAGAGAACACTGGGACGCAGGAATTTCCTCAAGGCCGTGGCCACGGTTCCGCCCACCGGAGCACTGCTCTGGAAGACTGCCTCCATGTGGCCGGTGAAGGCCGGCATCATCGGCATCGGAGGTCAAGGCGGCGTGTTGATGGAGAACGCCCCGCCCAGCCACATGAAGATCGCGGCGGTCTGCGACATCTTTCCCCCCAACCGGGAGAAAGCCCTCAAGATCGCCCAGGAACGGTTCGACCCGAACGCCGTGGCCTACTCGGATCATCGCGAACTGTTGAAACGCGGTGATATCGAGGCCGTCCTCATCGCGGCGCCCCTCTGGATGCACGAGGCTCTCGCCATCGACGCACTGAACGCGGGAAAGCACGTCTTCACCGAAAAGGCAATGGCCCACAGCATCGACGGTTGCCGACGCATGATCCAGGCGGCCGATTCCGCCGGCAAGCATCTCCAGGTGGGTCACCAGCGCAACTACAACCCCTTGTACCAGGAGGCCTACCAGCTCATCCGCGAGGGTGTCATCGGCGACGTCTACCACGTCCGCAGCCTCTGGCACCGGAACAAGAGCTGGAGGCGCCCGGTGCCCGAAACCGACTTCGACCCATCACCCTGGGGTTACCCGGACATGGAGCACCTGAGGAACTGGAGGCTCTACCGGAAGTACTCGTTCGGACTCAATGCCGAATTGGGCAGCCACCATCTGCAGGTGGTCAACTGGTTCACCGGCAAGCTGCCCAAGGCCGTCTACGGTTCGGGCGGGATCTACGCCTACGACGACGGCCGCGAGGTGGAGGATCACATCTACGTCACCTACGAGTATCCGGGAGGCCTGACCTACACGTTCTCGTCCATTCAGACCAACGCCTTCGACCACTTCTACGAGCAGTTCATGGGCACCGAGGGCACCATCATCCTCACCCGGGAGCGGGAAGCCATGCTCTTCTCGGAGGGTGGGAAGGCGGCGGCGACCGAGCTCAAGACCCAGGCCATGGGAGACGCTCCTCTGCTGGAGGCTTCGGAAAGCCGCGTCCGGGATGCCGCCGGGTCCCAGGTCACGGGTGGAGGCAAGAGCGCGGCCTCGGCTCTGAGGGGGTATTCCAAGGAATTGGAAGGATTCTGCCGGACCATCCGCTACGGGACCGAGAATCTTTGCGACGGGCCGTCGGCCATGAACGTGTGCGTGCCCATGATCAAGGCCGGCGAGTCCATGGATTCCCGGCAGAAGGTGGAAATCCCCCAGAATCTCTACTGGACCTGATCCACCGACCGGTGTCCCCGGCTTGATGGGAGGCCCGTCAGCCGGAATCCGGCGACAACACGGGAATATCGACCCAGGAACGGCTCAGCCAGGACTCGCGGGCGCACTCGGCCAACTGGACCCCCTTGGCTCCCTCCAGCATGTTCCAGGGGAACGGTTCGTCGGCAAGAACATGGCGCAGGAAGAGTTCCCACTGCGTCCGGAAGGGACCGGACGCCGGCGCGGGACCGGGTGCGGGCGACCACGATTCCAGCCAGGCGTGCGACTGCTCCAGATCCGGATTCCAGGTCACCCGGGGGGTGGAGCGGGCGAGTTGCACCCAACAATGGTTCAAGCCGCAGACGGCCGATCCCAGAGTTCCGTCGACTTGAAGGGTGAAGAGGTCGTCCCGGCGCACTCGAACCGCCCAGGAACTGTTGAAGTGGGCGACCACGTCTCCGTCGAGTAGAAACGTGGCGTAGGCCGAATCGTCGGCGGTGACCGCGTACTCCCGGCCCTTTTCGTTCCATCGCCTGCGAACGTGGGTGGCTCCCAGGCAGGAGACGGCCCGCACGCGGCCGAAGAGGTTTTCCAGCAGATACCTCCAGTGGGGAAACATGTCCAGAATGATGCTGCCCCCCTCTTCCCTGCGGTAGTTCCACGACGGCCGCTGCAAGGGGGCATCCCGCCCGTCAAAGACCCAGTAGCCGAACTCTCCCCGGACCGAAAGGATCCGCCCCAGACTTCCGTCTCGCAACAACCGTTTCAAGCGAACGATCCCGGGCACCCAGAGCTTGTCCTGGACCACGCCGTGCTTGAGTCCCCTCCCTTGGGCCATCCGGTAGAGCCGATGCGCCTCGGCGCTGGTGGCGGCGGCCGGTTTCTCGCAGTAGACGTGCCGGCCCGCCTCCAGGGCCCGTTCCATCGCCGCAGCCCGCAGCGGAGTGGTCTGAGCGTCGAAGTAGATCCGGTTGGCGGGGTCTTCCAAGGCCCGGTCCAACCGGTCGGTCCAGGTTTCGACGCCGGTCTCGCGGGACAGCCGCTCCAGCTTGACCGGGTTCCGCCCCACCAGAACCGGCTCGGGAAGGATCCGGCCGATGCCGGGGATCTCCATTCCTCCGTCCCGGCGGATACTCAGGATGGACCGGCGCAGATGCTGATTGGTCCCCATGCGGCCGGTGACCCCGTTCATGATGACGCCGATCCGGAGGGGGGAGTCTGCGGACATGTTTCAGCGCCAATCGTGTTGGGAGCGGGCCCCCTCCGGCAGGGAGGGCGCCTCGCGGCCGGCGCGGGGAAGGGTGCCCGTGAGTTCCTGGCGCCAGTGGGCCACGTCTCCGGCGGGACCGTAGCAATAGATGAAGGTCAAGGGTTTCTTTCCCAGGTTGGTGAGCTGATGGTAAACGCCCGGCGGAATATAGACGACGTCCCCGGAGCTCAAGGTTCTCCGCTCCCGGCCCAGGCACATCTCTCCGGTCCCCTCCACGACGTAGTAGATCTCCTCCTGCTCCTGATTGTGCCAGGGGACCTGGCCTCCGTCCGGGTCCAGGACCACGGACCCCATGCAGAAGCTGGCGGCTTGAATGGGCGATGGGCCTCCCACCAGGTTCCTCGACTCGCGGCCGGCCGGGAATCGGCGGGAACTCAACCGGTTGAGACTGGCAACGATCATCTGCTCCGTCCTCCAGGATGTTCGGCGGCTACCCGGCCGATCTTCTCCGAAACCGGGGCAGGAGGAAAGAGCAAAGCTCCCGGAGCGGCGGTTTCCTAACCGCCGATTCCCGAGCAGCAAGAGAATAGGAGCCGTGGCGGTCGATCAGGAAATCGCCCTTCCCAACACCGGAACGGTTTCCTAACCGCCGCTCCGGGTCCTTTTCCAGAAACTCCGGTCCAGGGACCGGTACTGGATGGCCTCGGAGACATGGGAGGTGGTCAGTCCGGACGACCCGTCGAGATCGGCGATGGTGCGCGCCATCTTGAGGATGCGGTCGTAGGCTCGAGCCGAGAATCCCAACCTGGGAAGGGCGTCGTCGAACAACCGCCTGACCGTGGGACTCAGGGTGCAGAACCGCTGGATCTCCTGACCCCCCATCTGAGCGTTGCAGAAGATGGGCGTTCCCGAGAAGCGGTCCCGCTGGACGTCCCGCGCCCGGGCGACCCGCTTGGCGATGGCGCGTGACGGCTCTCCCGAAGGCTGGGCCGCCAGGTCCCGGTACGGCACCTCGGGGACCTCGACCTGCAGGTCCATCCGATCCAGGAAGGGTCCCGAAATCCGCGTCAGATAGCGGTGGATCGCCAGCGGAGAACAGACGCACTCCCGGTGAAGACTGGTGGCATAGCCGCAGGGACAAGGGTTCATGGCGGCCACCAGCATGAAACGGGAGGGAAAGGTCAAGCTGCGGGCGGCCCGGCTGATGGTGACTTCTCCGGCCTCGCAGGGTTGGCGAAGCGTTTCCAGCACCCGCCGGTGGAACTCGGGCAGCTCATCCAGAAAGAGGACCCCATTGTGGGCCAGGGAGATTTCGCCGGGCCGGGGCGGCGATCCCCCGCCCACCAGGCCGGCTCCGCTGATGCTGTGGTGGGGAGACCGGAAGGGGCGCCTCGCCAGGATGGAGCGGCCCTTGCCCAGCAATCCGGAAACGCTGTGGACCGCTGTCGTCTCCAGGGATTCGGAGAAGCTCATGGAGGGTAAAATGGAGGGAATGCGCCGCGCCAGCATGGTCTTCCCGGCGCCGGGCGGGCCCATCAGGAGCAGGTTGTGTCCCCCGCCGCAAGCCACCTCCATGGCCCGCTTGGCCGCCTGTTGCGCCTTGACGTGAGAGAAATCGGGCAAGCGGTATTCCGGTCCCGAGTCTCCTGCCTCCGGATCGATGGTGAGGGGACCCTCGCGCCGGTTGCCGTTGAGAAGGTCCAGGACCTGGGGCAGACTGACCCCGCTATAGACGTCGATTTCCCGGACGGCCGCCGCCTCCCGGGCGTTGCCGGCCGGGAGCAGGAGCCGCTTGAACTTCCGCTTGACGGCTCCCAGGGCCACCGGCAGCGCGCCTCGAATGGAACGCACCATTCCATCCAGCGACAACTCGCCGAGGATCAGCCATTTCCGCAGTTCCCGGTTCTCCAGTTTACCGGTCAGACCCAAAATCCCCAATGCGATGGGCAGGTCGTAGCAACTGCCTTCCTTCTTGAATCCCGCGGGAGCCAGGTTGACGATGATGGTCCCTTGGCCGGGAAACTTGAAGCCGCAATTGCGGATGGCGGCCCGCACCCTCTCGCCGCTCTCCTTGACCGCCCTGTCGGGCAAGCCGACCACGTGGTACCGGAAATACATGCTCTGGGTAAAATTGACCTCCACGTCGACGATTTCGGCCTGGATGCCCAACACGGAGGCACTGTGGACTTTGAGCAGCATGGCCCGGAACACCCCTGAATTCACACGACCGCCGCCCGCTGCGGCAGATCCTCTCACCATCGCCCGCCCGGCGCCGAGCCGAGCACGCTATGGTGCGCTTCAACCGCTTGTTAACGTCCCGGGCAGGGAAAATGCGAAGCGGCAGGCCGGTTCCAACGCGCCTTGGGAGGGAGCCGGAGGCCGGAGCCGGGTGGAGTTCAAGGTTCCGGGGTATACTCTCTAGTCTTTCCGGAGCGTACGGAGCAAACCGGCGGGAACTCCGGACCAGCGACTGGGAACGGATCAATGACTGATAGGAACCATCGACGGGAGGGACGCTTCCTGCGGGCTTGCCGGCACCGGGAGGTGGATTGCACTCCGGTCTGGGTGATGCGCCAGGCGGGCCGCTACCTGCCTGAATACCGGCGGTTGAGGGAGCGTTACACCCTCTTGGAAATCTGTGGAAACCCGGAGTTGGCGGCTGAGGTGACCCTGCAGCCCATCCGGCGTTTCGATCTGGACGCGGCCATTATTTTCGCGGACATCCTCCTGCCGCTGAAGGGAATGGGCCTGGATTTCCGGTTCGCCGCCGGAGAGGGTCCCGTCATTTCCCGGCCGGTCAGGAGCCCCGAAGCGGTCCGGGCGCTCCACACCATGGATCCCTGGGAGCACCTGTCCCACGTGATGGAGGCGCTCCGGCTGGTGCGGCAGGAGTTGGACCCGGGGCGGGCCTTGATCGGATTCTGCGGCGCTCCCTTCACTCTCGCCAGCTACATGATCGAAGGGGGCAAGTCCAAGAACTTCCAGGAGACCAAGAAGTTCATGTACACCCATCCGGACGCCTGGAAGGAGTTGATGGGAAAGCTGGTGGAAGTGCAGGTCTCCTATCTGAATGCGCAGGTCGATGCGGGAGCCCAGGCGGTCCAGCTCTTCGACAGTTGGGTCGGCAGCCTGGGCCGGGCCGACTACCGGGAGTACGTCCTTCCCTTTTCCCGGGCCCTGTTCCAAGGGCTCAAACATCGGGGGGTCCCCCTGATCCATTTCGGAACCGGAACCGGGGCTCTTCTGGAAGACATGCAGGAAGCGGACGGGACGGTGCTGGGTGTCGATTGGCGGGTCGACCTGGACCAGGTCTGGGAACGGCTGGGTTCGGGTCAGGCCATCCAGGGGAATCTCGACCCGCTTGCCCTGATGGCCCCCCGGCCGGTCCTGAAGCGGAAGGTGCGCGAGGTTCTGGCCCAGGCCCGGGGACGCCGGGGACACATCTTCAACCTGGGTCACGGCGTTTTGCCGCCCACCGATCCGGACGCCGTCGCGGCCATGGTCGATTGGGTTCGAGAGGAGTCAAAGTGATCGTTTTCGCCAGGGATTCCATCAAGATAGGAATGGGCGTCCACCGGAAGATCATGTGCGCCGTGCCCCGATTTCGATTCGGATGCACCATCCTGTTCCCGTTCCTGTTCCTTTTCGGCGGGACGGAGCCGGTTGCAGCCGGCCCGGACTGCGAATCGATCCTCCCCGGCCTGAAGGTCCCGGCCAAGCTCAAGACCCGGGGAAAGCCGAAACGGGGACGTTGGGAGAACGTGGACAAGGTCGTCACCCGGGTGCGGGAGGCCGTCGAGGAAACGGAATGTTCGTTGACGCCGGCGCAGTTGTTCCGGGTCCGCCGCCAAGAGATCTTCTTTCCCTTGACCAACAACCTGCTCAGGACAATCCCGGAGGAATCCCTGGAGGGCGTTTCCGTCTACTCCAGCGACGGCGAGCGGCTGGGAGAATTTTCCAACATCGTTCCGTATCACCGCAGCGGAGGACTTTACGCCGTCAAGGGGTACACGCTGCACTATTTCCAATACAAGGATGAGGAGGGCGGCCTCCACTCCAGCGGCACGGATCTACTGTTGGACAACTTTCTGCTAAAGTGGAACGACATCAAGGATCGCGTCTTGATCTCCACTCCACGCCAGACCGAAGGGGATCTGCAATTCAGACAACGGCAATGACGAGACCGGTGCATCGATTTCCCGGCAATCCGGCAGGAAGGCTTCTCCTGGTCCTGGTCCTGCTCTGCCCCCAGGTCTGGACCTCGAACCTGTTGGGGCAGGACGGTTCATCCGATACCTACAGGACCGCGTATGGCCGCGGTTACGTGGACGGACAACGGTCGGGAGAAAGCGATCGGGCGGCGCGCCATTACTACGACATGGCCAACAAGCGGGAATATCAGCGGTTGGATCCCGGGGTCGATCCGGACCGGGACGACCCCGAAATCTATCGAAACGGCTATCGCCGGGGTTTCGAAGCCGGCTATGACGACGGGTTCTATCCTGACCGGCCGGGCTCCCGGCGGCGTGCCCCGGCACCGGAACCGGATGGTCCGGAGGCCCGATCTCCGGCCGCAGCGGACTCGGAATCCAAGCTCCGGATCCCGGCCGGGACCGAGATTCGCGTTCGAATGAAGGAACCGCTCACCACCAGAACCCACAAAGTCGGAGACACTTTCTCAGCCCGGGTGATTCAGAGAATCGATGCGGGGAGGGCAAGGGCCATACCCAAGGGCGTCGAGGTTCGCGGTTCCATCTCCCAGTTGGTGAGGGCCGGCCGGATCCGGGGCCGGGCCCGCATGAACCTGCACTTCAAGGAGCTGCGCTTCAGAGACGGACGAGTGGTCCCCATGGATGCCCTGATGGCTTCCCTGGTGGAGCCGCGCAAGAGGAGCGTCCCCGACGAAGAAGGCACGCTGAAGGAACCTGGGGAAAAGGCCGGGGATGCCGGCAAGATCGGGGCCTCATCCGCCATCGGTGCGCTGATCGGCCTGATCGGCGGCGGTAAGGAAGGGGTCGCCGTGGGGGCGGCCGCCGGGGCCGCAGTGGGAGCGGCCGGGATTCTGGTGACCCGGGGGAGGGACATCGTAATTCCAGCCGGGACGGAAATCGTCATTCGACTGAGCAAGGATCTCGACCTCCCCGCGTCGCACCGGTCCACTCCTCATCGCCGCGAGGAAAATTTCCATACCACCGGCGACGCGTTGTAACTGCTGAAGCACCGGTTGATCTTCGGTCCCGGGAAAGCCGCCGGGGCGGTTCCGGGTTTCTCCTTCTCCCTTTTTCCGGATCAGGCCGCGTGTTCGGCCAGGAACTCCTGCAACGCCTCCAGGTAGGTCTCGATGGTCTGCGACTTCTTCCAGCCGTGTCCTTCACCCGGGAACCGATGGTAGATATGGGGGACTCCCCGCCCCGCCAGAACTTCGGCGATCCGGTCCGATTGGCTGGGGGGAACGACTTCGTCGTCTTCGCCCTGAAAGAGTGCGACCGGATCCCGGATCGACCCGGCCCGCCCCAAAGGCGAGCGGTCCCGGTAGCGGGACTCGTCCCGGGGCAGGAGTCCCACCAGCGAGTCCAGGTAATGCGCCTCGAACTTATGCGTCTCCCGGGTCAGGGCGAGTAGATCGGAGACTCCGTAGAGGCAGACTCCGGCTCGAAACAGGCCCGGATAACGGATCAGGCACAACAGTACGGTGAACCCCCCGGCGCTGCCTCCCAGGACGAAGAGGCGATCGGGACGGGCTCGTCCGCTGGAGACCAGGGTTTCGGCGGCGGACCGGGTGTCCTCGACGTCGGCCACTCCCCATTGACCCTTCAGGGCATCCCGGTATGTGCGGCCGTAACCGGAGCTGCCCCGGTAGTTGAGATCCAGCACGGCGAATCCCCGGCTGGTCAGGAAAGGGATTTCGAAACGGTATTCGACCAGGGCCTGAGAGGTGGGACCGCCATGGACCCGAATGACCGCAGGGGGCGGAGCCGTTGGCCGGTGCGCGGGATTTCTGGGACGGTAGTACAAGCCATGACAGTCCAGGGGTTCCGGAAGATCGACCTCGGACCGCACTCGCCAGGAAAGGGGACGGGGATGGCCCAGGTAGGCTGCTTCCGGCGGATCGGGAGTCACCTGGGACCAGGTCTCCACCGCGCCATGAGCTGAAACGGTGAGGACCCGGCGCGGAAGCAGCGGGGAGGAGCCGACGAGTGCGACCCGCTCGCCTTCGGGCGCCGGCGAGAGCTGGCTCAACGCCGAATAGCGGGAGAGGCCGCCGCCGACCGGCTGGGGTCGCCGTTCCTCCAGGTCCACCCGCACCAGCGCCGCACGGCCCCGAGTCAGCCGAATCGCGTAGACCGCGTCGCCCGACGGGGTCCAGGCGTGGGATCTGAGCCCCTGGATCCAAGCCGGCCCCGCGTACTCGCAAGGCTCGCGCACCAACGGCTGCAGCGATCCGTCCGCCAGGTCGTAAAGCCAGAGGTTGAACCAGCCTTCCCGATCGGAGACGAAGCTCAGGTAGCGGCCGTCCGGGGAAAAAGCAGGTTGGAAGACCGCGACGGAACCTGCCGGATCACCGGCCACCAGCACCGGCTCCGGTCCATCTCCGGCCCCTGTCCGGCAGCCGGCCTCGCCCAGGTAGAGGCCGCTTCCGTCCCAAGGCATGTTGGGGTGGTCCCACGCGACCCAGGCGACCCGGCGGCCGTCCGGGTGCCAGGCCGGCTGCATGTAGAAGTCGCGTCCGGACGCCAATTGGACCGGCCAGCCGGAGCCGTCCGTCGGCGCCAGACCGAGGCAGTCCACACCCTCGGAGGAATGGACATAGACCAGCCGGCGGCCGTCCGGAGACGCCGACGGCGCCGCCGCCTTGCCCCACGGCGGGGTCACGGGCGCGGATTCCGAGTCCTCCAATCCCCGGCGAAAGATCCTCCCCCCGGAGACGAAAAAAACCTGGTCGCCGGACACCGAAAAGTCGCCGCCGCCGTATCCCACCCGGGCTCGAACGGAACGCCCGGAGACCAGGTCCCGGGGCGGACCGTCGAGGGATTCGCGAACCACCAGAACCCCTGTCGCGGAACGATTTTCCCGCCAGACCAGACCTCCCGATGCCGTCCATTGGACGTCACTCGGCCGGACCCGCGCCGCCCCTTGGCCGGGCGCCAAGGGACTCTCCCAGAGTCGGCCCGCCGCGCTGTTCATTCCGGCTCGCTTTTCGGTTCCTTTTTCCCGATCTCTCCGGCACCGTCTTGAACTGCGCCCATTGTATGGTGTTTCATAGCGGCGATGAAAATTCACGAGTTCCAGGCCAAGGAGATTCTGGCCCGGTACGGAGTCAGGATTCCCCGGGGAAAGGTCACCCAGAGTCCCGCCGAAGCCTTCGAGATCGCACGGTCCCTGGGAGGGGTCGTAGCGGTCAAGGCCCAGGTCCATGCCGGGGGCCGCGGCAAGGGGGGAGGCGTCAAGATCGTCCGCTCTCCGGAAGAGGCGGAGCGGAGCACCCGGGCGATGCTGGGGACCCGGCTCGTGACTCCGCAGACCGGCCCGGAGGGGACCCTGGTGCGCCAGGTCTTGATCGAGGAGGGTTTGGACATCCGGCGGGAGTTCTACCTGGGCATGGTCATCGACCGGAGCCGGGAGCGTGCGGTGCTCATGGCCAGCACCGAAGGGGGCATGGAAATCGAGGAGGTGGCCCAGACGACTCCCGAACTGATCCTGAAGGAGCAGGTGGACCCGGCCTTGGGACTCCAGGGTTTCCAGGGAAGGAATCTGGCCTACGGTCTCGGCCTGGAGAAGAAGGCCGTGGGCCGGGCCGCCGGGTTCATGAAGGCACTCTCCGAGGCCTTTGCCGCGACCGACGCCTCGCTGGTGGAGATCAACCCGCTGGTGCTGACCGGTGACGGCGATTTCTACGCTCTGGACGCCAAGATGAACTTCGACGACAACGCCCTCTACCGGCATCCGGAGCTGCGGGAGCTGCGCGACTATCACGAGGAGGAGCCGCTGGAGATCCTGGCCCACCGTTCCGGCCTGAACTACATCAAGCTGGACGGGAACGTGGGCTGCATGGTCAACGGCGCCGGTCTGGCCATGGCCACCATGGACATCATCAAGTTGGCCGGCGGCAACCCGGCCAACTTTCTGGACGTGGGGGGCGGAGCCAGCGTGCAGCAGGTGAAGACGGCGTTCGAGATCCTGATTTCCGACCCCAGCGTCCGCTCCGTGCTGATCAACATTTTCGGTGGAATCATGCGCTGCGACACGCTGGCCGAGGGCGTGGTCCAAGCCGCGCGGGAAGTGGGTGTCGGCGTTCCGGTGGTGGTGCGGCTGGAGGGGACCAACGTCGAGCGAGGCCGGGAAATCCTCCGCGACTCGGGTCTGGATTTCGAAGTCGCGTATGGAATGCAGGATGCAGCCGAGAAGGTCTGTCGCCTGGCCGGCGAGGCTGCCCCGTCAACGGAGAATAATTGAGTGTCAATCTGGGTGGATTCGACGACCCGAGTCGTGGTTCAGGGCATCACGGGCCGTGAGGGCAGCTTTCACGCGGCCCAGTGCCGCAGCTACGGCACCCAGGTGGTCGCCGGCGTCACTCCCGGCAAGGGAGGATCCCGGCACGACGGCCTTCCCGTCTACAACACGGTCCGGGAAGCCGCCGTCCGGGAGGGAGCCAACGCCAGCGTCATCTTCGTGCCGCCCCCCTTTGCGGCAGACGCCATTCTGGAGGCGGCCGACGCCGGCCTGGAACTGGTGGTCTGCATCACCGAGGGGATCCCGGCGCGGGACATGCTGCAGGTCTGCAACTTCGTCAGAGGCGGAAAGACGCGCCTCATCGGTCCCAACTGCCCCGGCATCATCTCTCCCGGCCAGTGCAAGATCGGGATCATGCCGGGGCACATCCACCGTCCCGGAAGGGTGGGATGCATTTCCCGGAGCGGCACCCTGACCTATGAGGCGGTGGACCAGCTCACCTCCCGGGGCATCGGGCAGAGCACCTGCATCGGGATCGGAGGCGATCCACTCATCGGGACCGGTTTCATCGACGCCCTGGAAGCCTTCGAAAAGGATCCGGATACGGACGGGGTGGTCCTGATCGGAGAAATCGGCGGCAGCGCGGAAGAAGAAGCGGCGGAGTACATCCGGGACCACTTCCGGAAACCGGTGGTCGGTTTCATCGCCGGGCAGACGGCGCCTCCGGGCCGCCGCATGGGCCACGCCGGCGCCATCATCTCCCAGGGCAAGGGAACGGCGGCGGAAAAGATGGAGACGATGCGGCGGTGCGGCGTTCGCGTGTTGGAGAGTCCGGCCCGGATCGGCGCCGCCATGGAGGAAGCCCTGGGATGAACCAGTCCACTCTGGGCATCGTCAAGCCGGACGCGGTGAAGACCGGGTCGCTGGGCCCCATTCTGAAACGGCTCGAGGCAGGCGGCCTGACCGTCGCCGGCTTGAAGATGGTGCACCTGACCCGCGAGCTGGCGCAGGGATTCTACGCAGTGCACCGCGACCGCCCCTTCTTCGACAGTTTGACGGACTTCATGTCCGAGGGGCCGTGCGTAGTCATGGTTCTCAAGGGGGAAAACGCCATCGATCGCTGGCGGGCCCTGATGGGCGCCACCGACCCGGGCCAGGCCGGCGAGGGCACGATCCGCAAGGACTTCGGCCAGAACATCGAACGCAACGCCGTTCACGGCTCCGACAGTCCCGAATCGGCAAACTTCGAGATCGCTTACTTCTTCAACGCTCTGGAACTCTCCGGGTAGGCCCCCCATGTTCCAAGACCTGGGAAAAGTCCTGATCTTCCTGGGACTGGCCCTGGCGGCGGCCGGATTGTTGCTGACCTGGATGCCGTCGCTGAGGCTGGGACGCCTTCCGGGGGACTTGCACATCCGGCGGGAAAACTGGAGCCTGCACTTTCCCGTCGTCACCTGCCTGCTGGTCAGCGTCGCCCTGACTCTCGTCTACTGGCTGATCCAGTGGTTCCGGCGCTAGCCCCCCATGTCTTCCGGCGAAACCATGACCTTCGCCCGGTTCATGGAGTTCTGCCTCTATGATCCGCAAACAGGCTACTACCGCCGTGGGGCCAAGGTCTTCGGTCCCCGCGGAGACTTCTACACGTCTCCCTATACCCATCCCCTGTTCGCCCGGATCCTGGGAGACGCCCTGGCCGGGTATCTCTCCCGCCTGGACGGGGATGGACCCTTGGACCTCATCGAACTGGGCGCCGGCGAGGGGATTCTGGGAAAGGGCGTTCTGGACCGGCTGGCGAACCGGCATCCCGGGATCTTCGCCCGCGTCCGATACCGGGGCGTGGAGTTTGGAGACGCCGGCCTGCCGGACCGAATCCACGGCGCCGTCTTCTCCAACGAACTCTTCGACGCGCTGCCCGTGCACCGGGTGCGGGTGTCCCAATCCGAATTGAAGGAGATCTTCGTCCGCCTGGGCGAGCCTGTTGCCGAGGTGGAGGGAGAACTCTCCGACCCGCGCATTCCGGAGTACATGCGGCTCGGATTCCCCCGTTGGCGCGAGGGATACGTCTACGAGGCGAATCTCCGGATGGTGGAGGTCCTGGAAGACCTGGACCGCCGCATCCATCGGGGTTTCGTCCTCACCCTGGATTACGGATTCGAGGCGTCCGAATACGAGGCCATGGACCGGAGGGACGGCACGTTGCTCTGCTACCATCGCCACCGGGTTCATTCCGACCCCTACATCAATCTGGGCCGCCAGGACCTGACCTCCCACGTCAATTTTCGAGTGTTCCGCAAGACGGCTGCGCGCCTGGGCTGGACCAACCGTCCGCTTCGAAGCCAGCGCCGGTTCCTGATGAAATGGGGCCTGGAGGCCCGCTTGCTGGAAGAGGAGAGGAGGGGCATTCTGCGGGCGGAAAGAGTGGAGGATCGGCTCGGAATCAAGGCCCTTCTGGCGCCGGGGGGAATCTCCGATACACTCAAGGTGCAGGTGCAGGCGGTCCGCCTCCCGGCGGCAGGCGGCAGCTTCGGAGCAAGCCGGATCTGATACAATCCGGTTTCCGAGCCTGAGGTTGCCGGGGAGGGGATGGTGGGCGATACCGGATTCGAACCAGTGACCTCCGCCGTGTGAAGACGGCGCTCTAACCAGCTGAGCTAATCGCCCGAAACAGGAAATTCATTCTAGAAAGTCGTGTCGAAGTGAGTCAACTACTGGACCTGATCATCATAGGAGCCGGACCCGCGGGTCTGGCCTGCGCCATCGAAGCCCGGAAACGGGGTCTGGACTTCTGGGTGGTGGAGCGAGGCTGCCTCGTCAACTCCATTTACAGATATCCGGTCAACATGACCTTTTTCACCACCGCCGATCTCCTGGAAATCGGCGACGTGCCCATGATCATCTCCGCCGACAAGCCCAAGCGGGTCGACGGCCTCAAGTACTATCGCCGCGTCGTGGAGCACTACCAGCTTCCCATTCGGGACTACGAGGAGGTTCTCACCGTCCAGGGAAGTCTGGGGAACTTCATGGTGAATACCCGGGACCGGCTGGGAAACTCGCACGGCTATCACACCCGCCGGATCGTAGTGGCCACGGGCTACTACGACAATCCCAACCTGCTGGGAATTCCCGGAGAGGACCTGCCCAAAGTCAGCCACTACTACACCGATCCCCACCCCTACTACGGCAAGAACGTGGCCATCATCGGGGGGAACAACTCCGCCGCCGAGGCGGCCTTGGAACTGTTCCGCAGCGGATCGAACGTGACGTTGATTCACCGGGGCGAGCGCATGGGAAGCAAGATCAAGTATTGGGTCCTTCCCGACATCGAGAACCGGATCAAGAACGGAGAGATCCCGGCTCTCCTGTCCAGCCGCGTGGTGGAGATCCGGCCCCGGAAGATCGTGGTCGACACGCCGGGCGGAATCGTGGAGCTGGACAACGACTTCGTCCTGGCCATGACCGGCTACCACCCCGACTCCGATTTCTTGCGGCAGATGGGAATCCGGGTCGAATCCGAGACCCACATTCCCGACCATGACCCCGAGACCCTGGAAACCAACGTCGCCGGCATCTATCTGGCCGGTTCCATCTGCGCCGGCAAGATGACGAACCGCATCTTCATCGAGAACGGACGCTTCCACGGCGGCCAGATCTTCCGCCATTGGGAGTTTCCCGCACCGGCGGCGACGGCGGACTGACCGCCGTCCCAACTTCACTCGACACAAGCCGATGCAGCGTAGCCGTTTCCGAGTGGCCATCGTGGGGCGGCCCAACGTCGGGAAATCCACACTTTTCAATCGGCTGACCGGGACCCGCCGAGCCTTGGTGGACCGCCGTCCGGGAATGACCCGGGACCGGATCTGCGGGATGGCCGAATGGAGCGGCCGGACTTTCGAGGTCATGGACACGGGCGGCATCACGCCGGGGGACCGGGAACATATTCCCGAGCAGGTTCTCCGGCAGGTGGAGGTCGCCATCGGGGAAGCGGACCTCATCCTCCTGGTGGTCGACGTGCGCGACGGTCTGCAGCCCCTGGACGAGAGTCTGAGCTCCATGCTGAGAGCCCGTGGCCGGGAGCCGGTGCTGGTGGTGAACAAGGTGGAGACTCTCCGCATGGAAACGGAGGCGCTCCAGTTCCATTCCCTGGGACTGAGGCATCTGTTTCCGGTTTCCGCCGAGCACAACCTTCAAATGGAGTCCTTGATCGGGGAGATCCTGACCCGCCTGCCCGACGCGGCTCCCGGCGCCTCCAAAGCCGACGAGATCCGGGTCGCCATCGTGGGGCGTCCCAACGTGGGCAAGTCTTCTCTGCTGAACCGGATCGTGGGTGAGGAACGCTCGATCGTGACCTCGATTCCGGGCACGACCCGAGACGCCGTGGACACGCTGGTTCGCGTGGGGGCTCAGGCGTACCGGTTCGTGGACACCGCGGGAATTCGCAGAAAGAGCAAGACGGTGGAGATCGCCGAAAAGCTGAGCGTGGTCATGGCTCGCAAGAACCTGGAACGGGCCGACGTGGCGCTCCTGGTGCTGGATGCCTCCGAACCTCCCACCACTCTCGACGCAATCATCGGCAGGTACGCCCAGGACGCGGGCGTCTCCATTCTGATTGCGGTCAACAAGTCCGACCTGATGCCCTCCGATCCGGAAACTCGCGCCGCCATGACCGCGGCCTACCGGGACCGGATGCCGGCCCTGGTCTTCGCGCCGCTGGCCTTCGTGTCGGCCAAGACGGGAAGCGGCGTCTCCAAGATCTTCTCCCGGGTGGACCGGGCCTACGAGGGCCGGATGATCCGGGTCGGAACTGCCGAGCTGAACGTCTACCTGGAACGGTACGTGGCCGCGGCTCTGACTCCCGAGGGAAGCGCCCGGAAATCGCGCTTGAAGTACGCCTGTCAAGTGGCGACGGCGCCTCCCACCTTCGTCTTTTTCACGCGGGGATCCGGAAAGCTGGATCTTCCCACCCGCCGGCATCTGGCCCGGCGGCTTCGGGAGAAATACCATTTTCACGCCACGCCGATCCGGATCCTCCAACGCAGCGGAAAGAGGAGGCGGGAGCTGTCTTGACACCCGAAAAAGGGCGTGCCTAATATGAATCGCAGCTTGTGACACCGCCTCCTGAGCAGGTATTTCATGGTCAAAGCGGATCTGGCGCGCGCTGTCTACGAGACCCACGGCGGTTTGACTCATCAGGAGTCGAAGGAGGTGGTCAAGCTCATCTTCGACAGCATCAAGTCGGAACTGCTACGTGGAGAGAATGTGAAATTGTCCGGTTTCGGTTCGTTCCGCGTCATTTCACTGAAGCCTCGAATCGGCCGCAATCCCCAGACTCGAGCCCAGATGCGGCTGGGGCCGAGCCGGCGCGTGACGTTTCGCCCCTCTCGCCTGATCAACGTGTGAATCCATCCTGATGGCCAGGAAAGGCAAGCTCTTCTACAAGATCGGGGAAGTCTGCAAGATCTGCGACGTTCCCGCTCACGTCCTGCGTTACTGGGAGACCGAATTTCCGCGGCTGTCCCCCAACAAGAACCGCTCCGGGCAACGCATCTTTCGGGAGAAAGACGTGCGACTGGTGGCCGAAATCAAGCGGCTGCTGTACGAAGAGGGCTACACCATCGCCGGGGCCCGCAAGCAGCTCCGCCGAAACGGCGCCAACTTGCGGAAGACGCCGTTGTTCTCCAAGGCCGGGGCCGATTCTTCCAAGATACTCCTGGCCCAGATCCGGGGCGAGCTTCAGGAACTGATGACGCTTCTGGACCAGGATCTTCCCTCCGCCAACAGGCGACCGGCAAATCGGAAACAGCCCGGCGGGCGCGGCGAAAACGGCGAATAGCCAGCTTTCGCGGCCGCCTGGCCCAACCGCCCGCGGCAAAAACCGTCACGGCTTTCCACACGGGCTGCTATACTGGCCGTCATTCGCCGGCCGGGACGTGGCGCAGTCTGGTAGCGCACCTGAATGGGGTTCAGGGGGTCGGGAGTTCGAATCTCCCCGTCCCGACCAGCATTTCCGGAGTCCTTTCCAGCGGCGCCCCGCGAGCTGCACGGGCCGCCCCGGTTGCGGCGCCGATCCACCGGGCAGGAGTTCAATGCCTTCCCAAGTCCGGACCCCCGAATCCCGTTTTGATGACTCCTCCGCACTACGGCGGCGGCCGGAAACCGAATCGTTCTCCCCGGAGTTTCCAACCCGCCTGACCTCCCCTCGCCGATCCTTCCTTTCGCGCCTGCTTGCGGGAACCTCGCTCTGGGTCGTTGGAGCGGGCGCCAGAGCCGTCCGCAAGGCCGGGGTTGCAACTTCCGCCTCCGATCGCGACGAGGGCATCTTTGCCTACATCGCGCGCTTGAAAGGCCGGTTCGACCCGGCGCTCTACCGGCAACTGCTGGGGGCCGCCAATGAATTCAAGGAAGGAGACCAGGCCATCGGCGTGGCCGCACCGGACGAGCAGGCGCGAGCCCGGGCCCGGGCCCTGCTGGCCAACACTCGCGTCGGCGATCTGATCGCCCGTCCGGTCTTCGAAGACTCCGTTTCGTCGTACATCGACACCGTGGTTGACCGCGAGATCACCCGAACCGTCGCCGGCTGGACGCTGGGCGACCTGAAACGTTTCCTGCTCCGGAAAGAGGAAGCTGCCATCAAGGACATCATGCCCGGTCTGCCCAGCGACATCATCGGGTGCGTGGTCAAGTTGATGAGCAACGAGGAACTGATCGCGGTGGGACGGAAGGTCTTCAATCCGCTGCCCCATTCCAACCTCGGCGCCAAAGGGTACATGGGCGCCCGGATTCAGCCGAACTCGCCCACGGACAACGTCGACGACATCCGATGGCAGGTCTTCGACGGGTGGTCGTACGCCGTCGGAGACGTGGTGCTGGGAACCAACCCGGTCTCCAGCGAAGTCGCTTCTGTCGCCTCCATTCAACGCGCTCTGGCTGAAATCCTGGAGGTGTTCGGCCTGGAAGACGCGTTGCCCCATTGCGTCCTCTCCCACGTCGACGTGCAGGCCGAGGTGGAACGGCGGGACCCCGGGTCCACCGCGATCTGGTTCCAGAGCCTCGGCGGCGTCACGGACGCCAATACGACCTTCGACCTCTCGGTCGAGAAGATGGTGTCCCACGCCGAGCGGAGGACCGGGAAGTACGGCTTCTACTTCGAGACGGGACAAGGCGCCGATGCCACCAACGGTCACGGCAAAGGCTTCGACATGGTGCTGCACGAAACGCGCAAGTACGGGTTCGCCCGGGCCCTGGTTCACGAGGTGGCCAAGGCGCAGCGCAGCGCCGGCCGGACGCCGGCGCCCTGGCTGCACCTGAACGACGTGGCCGGATTCATCGGGCCGGAGATCTTCAGGACCCGTGAGCAGCTCGTTCGCTGCTGCCTGGAGGACACGGTCATGGGCAAGCTTCACGGTTTGCCCATCGGCCTCGACATCTGCTCGACCCTCCACATGGACATCGACCTGGACGACCTGAACTGGTGCATCGAACGGGTGATGCCCGCCAACCCAGCCTATCTGATGGCGCTGCCCACCAAGAACGATCCCATGCTGAGTTACCTGACCACCGGTTTCCTGGATCACGTCCGTGTCCGCGAGAAGTTCGGGTTCAAGGTCAACGACGTGATGTGGCGTTTCTTCCAGGCCCTGAAGGTGATCGACGCGGAGGGAAGGCCCACGGAGCATTTCGGCCAACCCACGTGGGTCTATCTCCAGTACCTGCGGGCCAAGGGCGACCGGCGCCCGGACCGGGAGATCCTGGCCGAGGGCAGGCGCCGGATTGCGGAGGTGCGGAAACGCGGCGTGTTCATCGCGGAGGGGCACGGGAAGAACCCCTGGGATCCGGAGCCCCGGCTCCGGCAACGAGTCCGCTATCTCTACCGGGATTCCAAGAAGTGCATCCGGGCCGAACTGCCCAAGGACTTCGAAACCCGGCTCCCCTCGGCGATCATGGTGAAAAGCCGGTCCAGGGACCGGAACGACTACATCCTGCATCCCCCCACCGGAGAGGAACTGGACGCCGCCTCGACCTCGGCCATTCGCCGTCTGGCCAAAGCCCGCGGGGACCGCTACGACGTGCAGCTCGTCATCTCCGACGGCTTGAACGCCTACTCGCTCACCGACGACGGCCATCTGAATCCCTACCTGGCGGCTCTTCGGACCCGCCTCGAAGCCGTCGGCCACGATTTGGCGCCGGAGCACATCGTGGTGCGGAACGGACGGGTCCGCGCCGGCTACCGCATCGGCGAAATGCTCTTCGGGAATCTTCGCGAGACCGGCCGCAGACGCGCGATCCTCCACGTCATCGGCGAGAGGCCCGGATCGGGACACCACGCCTTCTCCGTCTACATGACCCGTTCGCCGGTCCGCACCTGGGCCCGTGCCGGGGTCACCGACCACAACATCACCAAGGTGGTTTCCGGAATCGCGGACACGGCATTGGATCCGGTGACGGCGGCCGCCGACACGGTGAGGATCCTGTCACGGACAGCGTAGCCCTCCCGCGCAGGGGGCCTTCAATTCCGCAGCCGGAGCATCCGGGCCCCGTTGTCGTAGGTGATCCTCCTCAACATCAGGGGGTCGGGAAGATACTCCCGCAGGCGGTCCAGCGACCGCTGGGCGATGCAGTAGCCTGGCGGGTAGGTCGCACCCCTGCCGTCGTGGCAGTAGCAGTCGCTTCCCCAGAGCAGCTTGCGCGAGTGACGGGCGACGAAATCGGCGGCGAAGTCCGGGTCCCGGCTGAGGGAATTGAGTCCCGACCCGGCCGAAAGGTCTCCGAACATGTTGGGATAGTCGGACAGGAGCCTGTCGGTGAGGCCGCCCTTGACGACCCGGCCCCGCCCCTCGCCGTCCCGGCTGATGTTGGCCCACCAGGTCCCGGCATGGCCCAGAAAATTCACCTGCGGATACCGCTCCAGGATCTTGTGAAACCGGTCCAGCCCGTGGTTGTGCCGGGAGCCGAAATGGAGCAGCACCGGGACTCCGTACTCCCGGGCCACCTCGTACACCCGGCGCATGGGAACAGAGTCGGCGTCCACCTCGAACTTCTGCTCTCCGATGCCCCGGGCCCCCTTCTCCAACTGCTGGCGCAGAACCTGGGTCGAATCTTCGCGCTCCGGGTCCACGTTGCAGAAAGTGACCACCTCGTCCGGATACCTGCGGACGTGGCTCCAGGCCGCCTCGTTTCCGCTGATCCTCCCGGTCATCCAGCCGTCCGCCGGAAGCAGGACCGTGGTCTTGACCCGGTGGAACCTCTGGTGGCGAATGAGCGTTTCGGCCGGGCGGCCGTCGAAGTCCGGGTGCTGGTGGATGTCAAGGATGAGCAGGGGTACGCCCGCCTCTCCACGGGTGCCGGAAGCGGCCAGCAGCGGCAGGCCCAGACCAGCTCCGCCCACCTGGCGCAGCAACTCCCGGCGATGGATCCGCATCATGGCGCCGGCTCTTGCCAACCGAGACCGAAGACCCGCTCTTCCCCCGGGTCGTAGAGGCAGGTCACCACGAAGAGATCCTCTTTCCGGGACCGCTCCGGTGGAATGTTGACCTGGACATAGGTGAAGCCCCGGGCAACCCAACTCAGGTAACCCTCCCGGGACGAGACGGGCGCGAGGCGGCCGTTGACCCGGACCTCGGATAGGCGAGCCTTGGGATAGGGGATTCGCAGGCGAAGCGAAAGCCCGTTTTCGATGGGCTCGCTCTCCGCCATCGGCGGCAGCTCCGACTCGTCGGCGCGGCCCGACATCAAAAGGAGATGCGCCTTGAATTGGCCGTCCGCATCGGGATGATCCTTCAGCGCCGACTGGATGGGTCCGGCTTCGATGCTCCCGTGCCCGCCGATTCGCCGGGCGAACCGGGGAAGACTCTTGTCCGCGAGCCAGCGGCGGGCGGCTCTTCCGGTGGTGGAGCAGACGAACAGAACCATCCCCTCGGTCTGAGGGTTGTTGAGTGCGGTGACGATCTGTCCCTGCTTGTTCCAGAGCTCCACCCGGGACCGGCGGCGGGCAGCGGCCGTCTCCCCATAGGCGGTGACGAAGTGAAGCTCGTTCTTGAGGATGACCCGTGTGGGGTAGCCGGGATAGTACTCGCCGGGCCAGATCTCGTGGCCGATCTCCAGCAGGCGGCGATGACGCAGGAAGCTGCTCCGTTCCCAGGCGTTCTCGTTGGCGAAGGCCAGAGTGTGGTAGTGCTCGTAGCCGTAGGTCGCCGCGTAGTAGAGGGGCCTTCCGCTCCACAACTTGGACCCCAGCTCCTCGATCTCCGGTCCCCAGTAGATCCGTTCCGCGTCCTGCTCCAACTGGTCGGAAGGGTAGCCCTCGGCCAGCGCGGCCTGGTCCATCTGCCGAATGATCTCGTGCTTGTACGACTTCAGGGCGATGTTGGAGTAGGCCGCCCCCGAGTTCTCGGCCATGATGTAACCGCGAAACTGCATTCCGGTCCCGTGGTAGTCGGCGTGGAGTTCGGCCTGGAGCTCGTCCATGAGACTCTTTGCCGCCAGGGCCTCCGGCATCTGCTCCGGGTACAGGGGCCCCTCCCGGTTCCACTCCTTGTAGGTATCCCGATTGTGGCTGTTGCGCAGGCTGCCGGCCACGTAACCGTCCGGGTTGACCACCGGCATGAAGGCGATCACCTGCCCCCGGAGGATCTCTCGGGCGCCCGGACTCCCCTTCAGCAGCCAGTCCATGAGATAGAAGATCCCGGTGGCGGCCGAACGTTCCCCGCCGCAATGGAGCGCCGTAATCAGGACATGCTCCTTTTGATCGGCGGGGGCGTCGGGGTCGGTCAGGACCGCCGCCAGCAGAGGCCGGCCCTGGGCCGACTTCCCCAGCTTCCGAAGCGTCATGATCCGGGGGTGGGCCTTCTCCCATTCCAGCAGCCGGTTCTCAAGTTGGGGGAACGTGGGATGGACGGCGGGACCGAATTTGGGACCCGGGGCCGCGCCTGCTTTCAAAGGCACGCCGCAGAGCAGGATCGCGAGAATCAGGATGGCGCCGTACGCCCGTTTCATCCCGGTGCCGACGGGAACGGACCGATCGAAAGTGGATCGAGTCATGGACCCGGCCCATCCTCCACGACGGCGGCTTCCCGCCCGGTCCGGGAACCGCTCTCCATGAACTCCAGAATCGGTCCCATGGGTTGGAGCCCCGCCACCGCCAGATCGGGACCGCAGTCCTTCAGTTCATCGAGCCCGTAGTTGCCGGTGGCAACCGCGATGGTGGTGGCGCCCGCGGCGCGGCCGTGCCGGACGTCCCGGGGGGTGTCGCCGATGACGAACACTTCCCCTACCGCCAGCGGAGCCGCCAATTCGCTTCCCCGGCGGATGGCGGCCCGGATCAACTCGGTTCGATCTCCCGAATCGGAGCCGTATCCGCCGAAAGGGAAGTAGGAGCTGAGCCCCGCCCTCTCCAGCTTCAATCGCGCTCCGGTTTCGACGTTTCCGGTGGCCAGTCCGATGAGAAAACCGGGATCGGCCGAAAGCCGGATCACCAGTTCCCGCGCTCCGGCCAGGACCTGGAAACCGGGGCTCCGGCGAACTTCGTCCGGCAGGATGGACAGGTAGATGTCATAGAGGTCCTGTCCGGGTTCATCGTCCACGCCGTATTTGGAGACGATCTCTTGAATGATCAGGGGGTCGGTCTTCCCGTCGAACCGAATCGCCGTCCAATCGGGCTCGATCCCATACCGAATCTGGAAGGCGCGATACAAGGACCTCGTACCGGCCCCTCCGGAGAGGAGGAGGGTCCCGTCGATGTCGAAGAGGACGAGCCTCATGCGTCGGATTATAGCAGCCGGTGAAGCAGGCCGGACAAGGGAGGCGGGGCGCCCCTACGTGGGCGGGTTGACCAGGTTGTCTTCGGTGGGCCGCCTCCCCTCGAGCACCGCCATCATGTCCCCCGCCACCGTTTCCAGGACTCCCCGCTGGGCACCCAAAGTCGCGCTCCCCACATGCGGAGTCAGAACCGCGTTGGGATGCCGGAAAAGGGGATGGGACCGGTCGG
The DNA here is from genome assembly GCA_028874215.1 of Acidobacteriota bacterium. Taxonomy (NCBI): domain Bacteria; kingdom Pseudomonadati; phylum Acidobacteriota; species Acidobacteriota bacterium. The sequence continues at coordinate 14,088 of JAPPLF010000095.1, read as the reverse complement.
GCGGCTCGTCCAGGAAGACGTCGAGGGCCACGGCCCGCAGCCGGCCCGTCTCCAGGGCGTCGTAGAGAAGATCGTGGCTTTCGACCAGAGCCCCTCGTCCCAAGTTGACCAGGATCGAACCCGGCTTGAAGCTCCCGATGTTCTTCGAATTGATGAGTCCGCGCGTCTCCCGGTTGAGAGGGGGATGCAGGCTCACGATGTCGGATCTGCCCAGAAGCTCGGGCAACGGCACCGCTTCCACGCCATGGTCCGCCACTTCATCCGGCGCGAGATTGGGGCTATTCACCAGGACCTTGCAATCGAACGGCGCCAGCAGCCTCCGGACCTGCCTGCCGATGCGGCCGTACCCCACGATTCCGACAGTGGCCCCTTGCAGATCCAGGTTACGCCTCCCGTAGCGGTCCTTCCATTCCCCTTCCAGGAGCACGCGGCGCCAGTGGGAAAGGTTCTTGGCGGCGGCCAGCATCAGCGAGAGGGTGTGCTCCGCCACGGCCCGGGCCATGGCCCCGGGCGTATAGACCACCGGGACGCCCCGCCTGGACGCCTCCGCCACGTCCACCGTGTCGTAACCGACGCCGGCGCGTCCGATAACCCTCAGATTCGGAGCGGCTCTCATCATCCCGGCATCGATGAGGACCGGTCCCCGGGCCAGGATTCCCACCACCTCGGGACTCATCCGGGCCAGGACGGCTTCCCGGGTGAACTGATCGGAAAACAACAGGGTGTAGGGGGAGAACAGCTCCCGAGCCCACGCGGGCAGGGGCCCGGTGGACGCGATCGATTCAGACATGGGCGAAACTTGGAACGATTGAGCGACGCGGCGGGCTCAGGCCTCGTCCGTCCGGCCTCCCAGGCGATGATCCAACATGACCAGCGACGCCGGATGGTCTCCGATCATGGCCAGTTGCGCCAGGATGTCCAGGATGGTCTTTTCTTCCTCCACCTGTTCCTGGACGAACCACTGCAGCTCCACCTCGGTGGGGTAGTCCTTCTCTTCCTGAGCCAACCGGTAGAGTTCGTGAATGGTCCGCGTCACCGACTGCTCCTGCCTCAGCGCTTCCTCGAACATGACCCGGGGAGACTCGAAATCCAATTGGGGCTGAGCGATGCTGCCGAGCCGGACCCGGCCCCCGCGGTTCTGGACATAGTCGAAGAGGCGCATGGCATGGCCCCGCTCCTCCTCGCTCTGGGCCCGCATCCAGGCGGCGAACCCGGGCAGGTTCTGCGAATCGCTGTACCCCGACATGGAAAGGTAAACGTACGAAGAGTAGAACTCGCTCCGGATCTGCTGGTTGAGGGCTTTTTCGATCTTGCTGTTCAGACTCATGCTTCCTCCTTGGCGCCACTATGATGACACAGAGGGGAGACCAGATGGCCGGTCCGATGCCGCGACGACCTTTGCCACGGACTGCTAGACTACGGGAAGCTGGCGGCAAGCATTTTCGCAATCGAGACGATGTCGGAATTGACCACGATCACCTTGGGCCTTCTTCTCTTTCTTCCTTCAGTGGAGGCTCGATCCGACACGGTGCAGGTCCAGGGACGGCTGATCTGCGTGGAGGCCGGCGCCGAGCCGCCTGAACCCGTCGATTGTCCGTCCGAGGCTCCGGTACGCGCCCTGCTGGATGACACCGGACGCCTTTACCGGTTCCTTCCCGACGATCCCAAGGTCACCATGTTTGACGATCCCCGGGTCCGGAGGCGGGAACTCCAGATCACCGGCCGCCTGAACCCGCCGGACCGGTTGGAGATCGTCCGGGTCAAATCCATCGTCGACGGACGCCTCCACCATGTCTACTACCGGTGCGAGGTCTGCCACATCACCGCCTACGCGTACGGACCCTGCTGGTGCTGCCAGGACGAGTTCGAGTTTCGCGAGACCCTGACGCCTCCTCCTCAATGACGGGACGGGGGAATTGAAACCAGTCGAAACACAACACGGAAGGGATTGCCCAACATGCTGACCGTCGATTCTCACCTGGACCTGGCCTTCAACGCCGTGGAATGGAACCGGGACCTGACTCAACCCATCCACGCCATTCGGGAATCGGAGGCCGGCATGGGGCAGAAAGGCAGGGGCGCGGGCGTCGTGAACTATCAGGAATTGCGCCAGGGGCGGATCGGCCTGTTCTTCGCCACGGTCCACTGCCGGATCGCCTCCCTGGGGCGCCGGTTTGCGGGGGTCCGCAACCAGGACATCGCCTACGCCAAGGCCCGGGGGGAGCTGGCCTACTATCGGATCATGGAGTCCAAGGGAGTGCTCCGCCAGATCCGGAACCTGGAGGAACTCGAATCCCATCTGGAGGAATGGGACCGCAACCCCTCCTTCGCGCCTCTGGGATACGTGTTGAGCATGGAAGGATCCGACCCCATCGTGAGTCCCGAACAGGTGCCCGAGTGGTGGGACCAGGGCCTCCGCTTGGTCAGCCTGTGCCACTACGGCGTGAGCACCTATTCCCACGGCACGGGCGCCCCGGGAGGACTGACTCCACGAGCCCCTGAGCTGTTGCGGGCACTGGAGGAGGCGGGAATGATCCTGGATGTGAGCCACTTGGCGGAGCAGGCCTTCTGGGAAGCGCTGGGCCAGTTCGGCGGCCCGGTCGGGGCCACGCACAACTGCTGCCAGGCGCTCTGTCCGGGAGACCGGCAGTTGAACGACAAGCAGATCCGGACCCTGATCAGCCGCGGGGGCGTCATCGGAGTGGCCCTCGACGTCTGGATGCTCTCACCGAGTTGGAGCGGCGAGGACCAGGACAACAGCTCCATCAGCCTGGAGACGGTGACCGACCATATCGATCACATCTGCCAGTTGGCCGGCGACGCCCGCCACGCCGCCATCGGATCGGACCTGGACGGTGGATACGGCAGGGAGCAGTGTCCGCACGATCTGCATACCATCGCCGACCTGCGGAAGATCCCCCCCCTGCTGGAAAGGCGCGGCTACAGCCTGGAGGACGTGACCTCCATCATGGGCGGCAACTGGGTCCGGCTGCTGCGGGAAACCTGGAGCTGACGGCCGGTTTCGCCCGGCAGACGGGGCTCGGGGCGGAGCATCAAGCCTCCCAGAAGCCGGGAACCGGTAGCGCCTCGTCCTCTCCCGGCCAGGGAGGCATGGTGACGATGACGATCTCCAGCGGACCGGCGCCCGTGTTGCGGAACTGAAAACGGGTGCCCAGGGGGATGTCCACCGCCGTCCCCGGGCCCACCGCCTCGACGGTCCCCGAGGCCGCCTCGGCGGGCTTGCGCCACAGTTCTCCGGTTCCCCGCAGGAAGTACCAGATCTCCTCCACGGTCCGGTGGAGCACCGGGCTCGACACCTGACCCGGGGCCAGGGCGCAGTGGACCATGCTCCCACCCTTCAAAGCGGGCAGGAACCGGATCCGGGACCCGTCGGGCGCCAGACAGTCATAGCCCGCCTCGCCTGCTTCCCGCGCGGGCCGATCCAACAGCCGGCCGGAGATCCGCCTGGTCTGCATGGGGTCAGCGCGCCAACATGCGGATGCAGACCGGCATGGGGACATCCGCCGTCTGGCCGTTGGCCTCCAGCGCTCCGGTCTGCGAGTCGATCCGGAAGACCACCACGCTGTCCGAGTCCTGGTTGGCCGCCAACAGCCAGGTCCCCGTGGGATCGATCTCGAAGTTCCGAGGCGTCTTCCCCCGGGTCGGTTCCTGGCCCCGGGCCGTCAGCCGGCCCGTCTCCTGGTCGATGGCAAAGATCGCGATACTGTCGTGTCCGCGGTTGGAACCGTAGAGGAAGCGGCCCGAAGGATGGACCCGCACTTCGGCGGTGTGGGTGACGCCCTCGAAACCTTCGGGAAGCGTGGTAATGGTCTGAATCGGATCCAGCGTCCCCTTCTCGCCATCGTAACGGAAGGCGGTCACGGTGGAGCCCATCTCGTTGATGACGTAGCCGAACCGGCCGCTGGGATGGAAGGCGAAATGGCGGGGTCCCCCACCGGGATCGACCGGGACCGAGGTCGGCGTATTCGGTTCCAGTTCTCCCGTTCCGGCGTCGAAGCGATAGACCAGGACCTCGTCCGTGCCCAGATCTGCCGCCACGGCGAACCGGTTCTCCGGATCCAGATTGATGCTGTGGGCCCGGGGACCCGTCTGCCGCACCGGGTCCACGCTGGAACCCTCATGTTGGATGACCGAAATTGCAGGGCCCAGGCGGCCTTCGGAATCGATGGGGAAGGAGGCGACGCTTCCCCCCGAGTAGTTGGCCAACAGCAAGGTGCGTCCGGTCCGGTCCACCACCAGGTGGCATGGAATGGCGCCCTGCGAAGGCTGCAGGTTCAGGAAGGAGAGTTGGCCACTGGAAGAATCGATGGAATAGGCGGAGACGGTCCCCGTCTTGCCGCCCTCGAACTCGCCGATCTCGCTGACCGCGTAGAGATGGCGGCCGTTGGGGTGGAGCGCCAGGAAAGAAGGGCTTTCGATCCCCGAGACCACAGAAAGGCGTTCCAGAGCCCCCGATTCGGGATCCATCCGGTAGGTGTAGATCCCTTCGCTGTCGGTCCTGGTGTAGGTGCCGAAAAAGACGAGCAGATCACCTGAGCTCTCCGGTTGATCCATGGTTTTCACCTCTTCCCGGGTGCAGGATGCGGCCCCGCCCATCAGGATCAGCAGGACCACACCAAGTTTCTCCCATCGATTCCGGGCCGGCCGACTATTCATGGCGCCTCCACTTGCGTTGGCATAACGAAAACGTGTCCAGGAGGGCACCCGCACGGGGTGACGCTACCCGCCCTCATGTTACCCTTTTCCGTCACTCCCGTCGGTCACGGTTCCCGGCGGGCGGAACCCGGACTTTTCGAGGAAACCATGCGGAAATCAATACTCAGTTCCATCGGCACCGTCACTGCAATCGTTCTCCTGATCGGCTTGGCAGCCCCGGACCAGGCCGGGGCGTCGTCCCACGCCGAACGGATCAAGGGGGGACGGGAGCTCCACGACCCCGGACTGCACCTCTTCCTGGACGACGAAGAGGTGCAGGACCGGCCCGGATTCAGCCGGGTAGTCAAGAATCCGACCCGGATCCGGCGCGATCCGGTGTTGGTGCCCGACCGCCCCTGGGAAGGGCACGCGTTGCAGCTCTGGGGCTCGGTCCTCTACGACCGGGAGGAGAGGGTCTTCAAGATGTGGTACTTCTCCGCCAACACCCCCATGTACCGCCGCACGGGGCGCGGATACCTCATGTGCTACGCCACTTCCAAGGACGGCATCGTCTGGGAGAAACCGAACCTGGGGCTCGTGCCGATCGACGGCTCGGCCGCCAACAACGTCGTCTACCCCACGCCGGAAGTGCCCGCCTCCTGGGGCCTCGACCCCTGGGGCGTGGTCAAGGACCCTGACGAGCCGGACCCGGCCCGGCGTTACAAGATGGGCATGTACCAGCAACGTCCCACCGGCGCCGAGTCGGACCTGGAGCGCCCCGGCATGAATCGGGAGGAAAAGAACCGGGCGCGGAAGGTCTTGTTGCAGGCCATACGGGACCGGCACGGAATGTACGCGGCCTTCTCTCCCGACGGGATCCGGTGGACCCTGGGAGAGGAGATCCTGGTCCCCCGGGGCGGCGACGCCGGGGCGATGGTCTACGATCCGCTGGGCCGGCAATACCTGGCCACGACGCGGCGGTTCGGAACCATCATGGATCACTTCGTGGTGGAGTGGAAACGGTATCGCCGCGTCATCGCCCTCTCCACCAGCAAGGACTTCGTCCATTGGACCCCGCTGAAGACGATCCTCAAGCCGGACGATCTGGACCATCCCCGGGACCAGATGTACGTCATGACCGCCTTCGCCTACGGAAACCAGTACATCGGGTTCATCGGCATGCTCCACTCCTCCACCGAGCTGGGGCCGACACAACTGGCCAGCGCCCGCGATCTGGCCCACTGGCGCCGGGTCGGACGCCGTCAGGAATTCCTGCCGGTGGGCGCTCCGGGAAGTTGGGACGGGGCGTGGTCCACGCCGTCGGGGAATCCGCCGGTCCTGAAGGGGAACGAACTCTATCTCTGGTATTCGGGCCGTCCCCAGGCCCATGGCACCTCCGGAATGTGGAAGAGCTCCATCGGGGTCCTGACCCTGCGCAAGGACGGTTTCGTAGCGCTGCGCAGCGGCATCCGGGGCGGCGACGTCATGACCGAGGCGGTGACGGTGGCCGGCCCCAAACTCTACCTCAACGCCTACTCCTTCTTCGGCACCGTCCGGATCCGGGTCATTCACGATGGAGCGGTTGCGCCCGGCTACGCCTTCGAGGACTGCAACGGCCTGGAAAAGGGGGACGAGACCGATTTTCCCGTCACCTGGGGTCCCGGCCGCAAGGACCTTTCCGCCTTTGTGGGCGAGAAGGTGCGGCTTCACATCCAGTCGGACAACGCCACCAGCCTCTTTTCCTACCGCTTCGCCGCGGCGGACGACTGACGCCTCTTGGTTTGTCCTCCCCTCGAACGTATCCTCGTGGGCGGTATGCGGAGACCAACGCCATGAGCCGGGACCCAGGCGCTCTCAAGCGGACGAAAGCGGGAATGCTGGGCGCCGTGGACATCCCCTGGAACGCCGATTTTTCCCTGGACCAGGAGCATTTCCGGGGGCTGATCCGGCGGCTGCAGACGCTGGGAGCCGGGCGGCTCTACATCATGGGGACGGCGGGCGAAGGCTACGCCATGTCGGACACACGCTTTTGCGAGGTGGTGGACGTGTTCGTGGAAGAGATGTCCGGCTCGGGCATCGAGGCCCAGGTGGGGGTCATCTCCCTGGCCATGGAGCAGGTCGTGGAGCGGCTGGAGTACGCCCACGCCCAGGGAGTCCGATCGTTTCAGATCTCCCTGCCCGCTTGGGGAGCGCTTGAGGACGCGGAAATGATGGGGTTCTTCAAGACCGTCTGCGGCCGGTTCCCCGATTCCGACTTCCTGCACTACAACCTGGTTCGGACCAAGCGCCTCCTCACCGGCGACGACTACCGGAAGATCCTGGACCAGGTCCCCAACCTGGTGGCCAGCAAACAGAGCACCACCGACATGAACCGGGTCCGGGACTGGATGGTCAAGGCCCCCGAGATGCAGCACTTCATGCTTGAAACCTGCTTCGCCTACGCCTGCCAGTTCGGAGAGTGCTCCCTTCTCTGCAGCATGCACGGCGCGTTTCCCCGTCTGACCCGCGAGTACTTCGGCGCCGGCCGGAAGGGGGACATCGCCCGGGCGCTGGAGATCGCCGAAAAGTTCAGGCGCCACGGGGAAGGCCTTTTCGGTCACCTGAACCGGCCCATGATCGACGGTGCCTACGACAAGCTGATGGTCTGGCTGACGGACCCCACGTTTCCCATTCGCCTGCTGCCGCCGTACGAGGGGTTCACCGGCGAAGAGGCGAAGATCAGCCTGGATTACTACCGCAGTCTGCGCGGCGAGGCCTGAACATGGGGAGCCACCGGACCTACAACGGCGTTGCCATGCCCGAGTTCATGTACGGGACCGCCTGGAAGAAGGAAGAGACCACCCGCCTGGTCAAGCTGGCGGTCTCGAGCGGCTTCACCGCCATCGACACCGCCAACCAGATCATCCACTACGACGAGGCCCGGGTCGGGGACGCCCTGCTGGATCTGAGCCGCCAGGGAATCGAGCGGGAATCCCTCTTCCTGCAGACCAAGTTCACGTCCGCCGGAGGCCAGGACCACCGGACCCCTTACGACGCGTCCGCGGACATCACCACCCAGGTGGGGCAGTCTTTCCGCAGCTCCCTCCGGCATCTGCACACCGACACCCTGGATTCGTACGTCCTGCACGGTCCTTATTCGCGAATGGGGCTGGGGGCAGAGGACTGGGAAGTCTGGGAGGCCATCGAAGGGATCTACAAGTCGGGCGGAACCCGCGTGATCGGGATCAGCAACGTCAGCGCCGAACAACTCGACGAACTCTGCCGGAAGGCCGAAGTCAAGCCCATGGTGGTGCAGAACCGGTGCTTCGCCGTCCTGGGATGGGACTTCAGGGTCCGGGAGATCTGCCGCGCCCACGGGATCGTCTACCAGGGATTCTCGCTCCTGACGGCCAATCGCCCGGTCCTGTTCCATCCCCGGGTGCGGGAGATCGCCGGCCGTCTGGGAGTCGGCCCCGCCCAGGTGGTCTTCCGGTTCGCCCTGGAGGTGGGGATGCAGCCCCTCACGGGCACCAGCAGCCGGGACCACATGTTGGAGGACCTGGCGGTTCGATCGTTGCGGCTCTCCCGGGAAGAGACCACCTTCATCGAGGCCATTGCCCTGAGCCGGCCCTGAGCCGGGTGACGCCCCTACGCCCCGCGGGGGATCGCCCAGTGGCCCTTCCGGTAAGTGCGGGCCAGCAGGGCGTCCGCTTCCTCGTCGCCGGCGATCCGTTCCCTTTCCGGATCGAAGTGGAAGGAACGGCCCACCCTCACGGCGATGTTGGCCAGGTGGCAAAGCGAGGTGGACAGGTGCGCCGTCCCGGCGTCGGCCGTGAGATCGGCCTGCCCCCGTATCGCCTTCACCCAGGTCAGGAAGTTGCTGGTCATGTCCATTCTCGGCGTCACCCCCGGACGTTTGTCGAGCGGCTTGTTCTCTTCGTCCCAGAGTTGGAACCGGCCCCGGCGGCTGAACATCATCTTCCCCCCGGTCCCCAGAAACTCGACGCCGCCGTCCACGTCGTAGGGATGGTTGGCGGACCAGATCCTCATCTCGAACACCAACTGCCGGCGCTTGCCGACTTCTCCGTTGCCGGGATAGTCGAAGGCCGCGGTGACGGTGTCGGGGAACTCCTGGTCGTCGTCGAAGTAGAACTTGCCTCCGGCTACGGCCACCCGGGCGGGATGAACGTCCAGCCCCAGGCCCCAGCGGGCCATGTCGAACTCGTGGACGCCGTCGTTGCCCAGATCGCCGGTGCCGAAGTCGTACCACCAGTGCCAGGAATAATGGTGCCGGTTCTTCTGGAAAGGGACCCTGGGAGCCGGCCCCAACCAGAGGTCGTAGTCGAACCCGCCCGGCGGCGGGCCGGGCTGCTCGCGGCCGATGTTGCGCCGCTTCTGGACGTTCCAGGCCTTGGCGACGAGCACGTCTCCGATGATCCCGTCGTGGAGCATCCGGACCGCCTCGACGAACCCCCGGCTGCTGCGGGCCTGGGTCCCGTGCTGGAGGACACGCCCGGAACGCCGGGCGGCTTCCACCAGGAGGCGGCCTTCGCGGAGATTGTGGGAGCAGGGTTTTTCCAGGTAGACGTGCTTTCCGGCGTCCAAGGCCAGGATCGCCGCCGGGGTGTGCCAATGGTCGGGAGTCGCGATGGTCACCGCGTCGACGGACGTGTCGTCGAGAATCCTGCGCAGGTCGTCCACCGGCTTGGCGCCGCCGGCCTCGGCGGAGGCCTGATTTCGCCGCTCATCGTCCGGGTCGCACACATAGGCGATCTCGGTGTTGACCCCCTTGGGAAACCGGCCGATGTGGGAGCGCCGCCCCTGTCCTCCGCAACCGATGACCGCGAACCGGATCCGGTCGTTGGCGCCGGCCGCTGCGGCCGGGACCGAGGTCAGAACCGGGGAGGCCGCGGCAACGGTGGCCACTGCCCCGGACCCCTTCAAGAATTCCCTTCGATTGACTTCACCTGTTGTCATTGCGCCTCCTCTTCCCGCGGCGGCCGTCCGGCGCCGAAACCGGAGCGGCTCTGCAAACTCTCAAATTCGTCTTCCTACTCTACACATGCGAGAACGGGACTGTCCCCGTCTCGCGCTCTCAAGCCGCGCCGCAGATGGGAATGACGTTTTCTTACAATTAATTTATGGCCTTGTAGTCAACGATATCCTGCCGGATAGAGACGAACGCCGAAAGGAGGGGGATGGCCGATGATTCCAGAACAATCACACCGCGAGTTCCAACTGGAACCATTCGGTTGGACGGGCCGCGAGGCCGAGTGGATCGCCTTGGTCTGCCGGCATAGCGGCCTGTTCACCCACTCCCAGTTTTGCAGCTACCTGCACGCGCGGCCCCATCGGGCGCGCCGGTTCGTCCGCTGCTTGCGGGATCGCCGTCAAGCGGTCGAAGAGAATCTGGCCAGTCTTCCGGCTGCCGCCCGGCCCTGCCGGATCTCCGGCAAGGCCATCTACCGCGCGCTGGGCATCGAGAACGTGCGCCATCGCCACACCGCCTCCGGTCTCGTCCTGATGCGCCGGCTCCTGGCCCTCGATTACATCCTGGAGCACCCGCAGGAGCGTTGGCTCACCTCCGAACAGGAAAAAGTCGCCGTCTTCGATGACTTGGACATTCCCCGCCATCTCCTCCCCCGCCGCTATTGCACCCGGAAAGAGACGGTTTGGGTCCGGTACTTTCCCCAGGAACTCCCCATTTCCATCAGCCCCGGGAAGGCCACTTTCGTCTACGCGGAGTCCGGCTCCGGCAGCGGCGGGAACCTGGTGTCCTGGGGATCGGCTCACGCGCCACTCTGGCGGGCATTGCAACAGAACGGAATCCGGATCCGGGTCGTGGCCGTCGTCCGCGACGATGCCGGATTGGCACGGGACAATCGGATCTTGCGCCGTTGGATCCAGGGGCAATGGCCGAAGGCCTGCCGTCCGCTCACGTCCGACGAGGAACAGGAGATGGAAGAGATCCGTCTGGCGTTCTTTCGGAGTGACTGGAACGCGCTGGAACGTTGGGGCGGACCCCAATCGGCCCTCTTCCACCAACGCGAACTGAAGCGCCGGCCGGCGTTCGAAAACACCGAATCCGGATTCCGGATCGACCGGGCCGACTCCTGGCGCTCACGACGATTGTCGCTCCCGGGGACTGACCCCAGTTGATTCGCGTTGCGGACGTCGAATTCGGACGCCGCCTCAAAATGCGTAGCCCACGGCGACCGTGGAATGCACCGCGGGAATCAACCCGATACGGAGTTCCGGCGCCACGAAGATACGCTTGCTCAAGAACAGCCGAATGCCGAACCCTCCGGTGAAGTTGAAGCTTCCCTCCTTGCGCCACTCGAACTCCGGGAGCGACCGGTCATAGTAGTGCTCCACGTTGGGTTCCAAACTCCGGTACTGCGTGAATCCGAATCCGGCCACCAGGTAGGGATTGATGCGCCGGTCCGGCGAAAACTCATACTCCACGATCGGAGTGACCAAGAGGGCGCGCCTCTTGTAGTACCTGATCTTGCCGAACAGGTTCGCATTCAGGATTTCCACTCCGACCCTGAAGTTCCGCCCGGCCGCAGCGGTGACGGCTCCGCCGCCCAGCCAGGCGTGCGGAGGCGTGTCTTCCAGTCCCAGGGTGTAGCCGGCCTCTCCCCGCAGGTTGACCTTGCGTTCTTGCCCGAACATCGGTTGCAGGATCAACGACGAGATTGTGACGCAGTACAGGATCACACGTGCAGTTGTCATGGATGCCTCCTTCAACGGCGTTTCGCAAACCCCAGTCAGACGGAGAACCGAAGGTTGGACTCGAGACCGGGACCGAACTGGGGTGAAATGAAGAAAAGTAATGCGTCCGGCAAACTTCATAACGATCCTCCCGAGAAACGATGGCTACCGGTAAATGTGATTTTTCCGCCTGAGTTGGCTCACGGATGTCGTACAGGGGGAACCGTCCGGACGGTCAGAATGTTGGCTCCGGCAGGAGCCGCGGAAGGGATCCGACGCTGATGGTCACGCTGGGCGCAAGCGGTCTGCCGCGTGCGCGAGATAGTGACTGTCCCCGTCTCGTTTGCCAGACTGTTGGGCATGAGTGACCTGCATGTACGGACTGAACCCATCCGGATTGACGCCCCGGCCGGATTGGTCTGGCAGGTTCTGAAAGACGTTGAACGATACGGTGAGTGGAATCCGTTCACGCCGCAAGTACGGACCGATTTCAGGATCGGTTCGCCCGCTCATCTGCTGGTCAAAATGGGGCCGGCCAAGGTGCGAATCGCCGAGACCGTCTCCGCGTTCGAAGAACCCCGGCTCATTGCTTGGGGCAAGACATTCGGAGCGCGCTGGCTCCTGGCTGCAGTGCGGGAGCAGCATCTGGAACCCGTAAGCGAGGCGAGCTGCCGTTACCACAACACGGACCGGTTGACCGGTCTGCTCGCGCCGCTGGTGTTGCTTTGTGCTGGCGGTTATATGCGCGTCGGTTTCACCGATGTTGGCGAGGGATTGAAGCGTCAATCGGAGGCGCTGTACAAGAGGTCGAAGCCGCGAGGCGCTCGGGGCACACTCTTCCCTGATTCATGACTTCGAAGTCCCCACTATCTGAACCGGGTTTTGTCCCGGCCTGCGAGCCCGGACGGTCATCAACGATCAACCTGCCATTGGAATCGCGAGTTTCCGACTTCAAAGTCTTGTGTTCCAGAAGGGACTGTCCCCATCTCGATCCGTCTGCCACCAGGTGGTCCGAAGCTCACGCTGGCCCGGTACAATGGGCCGAGCCATCAGCATGGAGACATCCGTTACAAGCCTCACATTCATCGAACCACGGAGGCTGCCATCTCGGCGGGAAGGAAACCAGAACACGCGGCCGAAGGAACTCTGCGCTACAACACCCTTGAGGGTGCGCTCGCATGTCTAATCGAAGATTTTAGCCTGTCTGGAGTACGCGCCAGACGCGATCATCCGAGCTTGTTCAATGGCCATCAATCCTGACGACATCCAGCGGCGACTATGCGACCAGCTCTGCGCGGTCGTTCGCGTGGAGCAACGTTCCGATGGCGAGTTCATGCTCGCTACTGATTTCGAGTTCCCCGATGGGGACCGCTACCCGATCTACCTGTCGGAAACCCCGGGCGGCGTCCGCCTATCCGACAAGGGCGACACGTTGATGCGCATAAGCTACGACCATGATATCGAGGCCTTCCTTGCCGGAAGTCGCGGGCTCCTTATCGAGCGCATTCTCGGTGAGGAACGAGTGGACCAAAACCGAGGCATATTCTACCTGGATACACCCACCGACCGTCTTTCTAGTGCCCTCTTTCGGTACGGCCGCGCCCTCACCCGAATTTACGACCTCACTCTCCACTCGCGGTCACGGGCCGTCACCACGTTTTACGATGACCTCGCGGACCTAATCCTCCAGACAGCCGAGGAAGAACAGATACAGCGCGACCACCTTCTGCCCGACATTCCGAACTCGGAGGCCTATCCGATCGATTATCGATTTGAGGGGAAGAGTGGTGGACAGGTTTTCCTGTATGGAATTCCGAATCGAGACAAGGCCCGTCTGACCACGATCATCCTGTCCCACTTTCACCGAATTCACCTGGATTTCGACTCGATTCTAGTGTTCAACGATCAGACCGAAATCCCCCGGATGGACTTGGCTAGACTCTCGGATGTGGGAGGAGACCAAGTCTCGTCGCTCGCGTCGATTGAAGACCTGCGCCGAAAGATGGAACGGCGAATCGCGTAATTCCGGCGGGGTGACGACACAGACTGGACTTGAGGAACCTCGGGATGCTGAGGAACCGACCAGATGGTCTATGGAGCCACACCAGAACTTCACAAACGAAGCTTGATTGTTGCTCGTAAAGCGACTGCAACACCCCAAGCATAGTTGTTGATACCGGCCAGTGTGTTTTCCGCCCCGCCGCGAGGCGCTGGCGACCCTCGCACCACCCAGATCTACGACCGGAACCGCCGACACGCCGAACTCTCCAAAGCGATCCATCCCGCCGTCGGTCGAAGACTTCGTGAGCCCTTCGCTGCCGAGGGAACCGTGTCGTGGGAGTCGCAAGGATTCTCGATGGCCATTGACACACCCAAGACTCTTCCATTTGGGAGTTCATGACGGTACGGTTGTTTCCCACCCAGTCTGCTACCTCAGCGGTCAATTCCCCGGACATTCAGTGGGAGAACCTGACTGTCCCCATCCCGTGTTTCCGTGCGTCTCGACGCGACGTGACTGTCCCCGTCTCGCGACGAACGGTTACGCGCCAGGACTACCTCGGCTTCGCGCTGGGCGCCGTGAAACAACGAAGGTCAGAATGCAGCCCGCAGCCCGGGTGAGCGCGGCTCGAGCATCATGCGCAGACCGTAGCGCGGGCGAAGGGTAATCCCGCCTTGCGCTTCAACCCGGTGTCCGGGCGCCATACGCAGGCGATAGGCGCGGGCGATGGTGGCAAGCAC
>JAPPLF010000094.1 GCA_028874215.1 Acidobacteriota bacterium | reverse complement strand
TGATCCACCACGTTCGCCAGCACGCGGGGCGTCGGCATCATGAAGAGGGCGTCCCGCATGTGGTGCGCGTAAGTAGAGCCTCGTTCGGCACCGGTTTCCCCTCTCTGCCCCAGGGCCTTCATGAAGGGAAATGCCTCGTCGCGCACGGTAGCGAACATCTTCTCGGGAGCGGTCTCCCTGAAGCGAGACCAGCGAAGGGAGTCCTGATCGGGAGCAAAGATCGGCCCCTCGATGGGCTTGCCAGTGCGTGCGGCCTTGTTCTCCTTCAGCGTTTGTAGCTCGTCGAGCCGTTTGATGAAGAGTAGGTAAGTCAGTTGCTCGATGACCGAGAGTGGGTTCGAGATGCCCCCAGACCACATCGTGTTCCAGATGTTGTCGATTCTGGCCTTGAGTTCGCCTGTGATCATAGTCTTGGATGGGTCGGCGGAGGGTGGGCCTCCTCGGGCTCCGGGTCAACCCTCGCCAATATACAGTAAAGGCCTCGACCGGCGAACCCCAGGACGCCCTGACTCCAGCTTCGTCGACTCCAGCTTCGTCGACTCCAGCTTCGTCTGGAACGTCACGCCACCGCCGTCACACGATTGGCTCCTCTAGTCTTCGTGCGCCCCGGGGATTTGTGCCACGCCCAGTGGTCGGATATCGATCTAGAGGTGGGGGAGTGGCATTACCTTTTGTCCAAAATGGAAATTCCGCATATCGTTCCGCTTGCCAGCGAAGCGGTCTGGATGCCGCCGCGAACTTCATCCTGTGACGGGCCATGGACTTCTGGCCAAGGCCAGAACGATCCTGGATGAAGTGTTGGGATTTCGCCCTGACTTCATCGAGCACCAGTTGGCCCACGCAGTGCGAGACCCCAACGGACGGCCTTACAATCGCACGGGCTATCTGCCGGTACGGCGAAAGATGATGCAGAAGTGGGCCGACTATCTGGCCCAGTTGAAGACCAACGTTGGAACCATTCCGATCCATCAATCTTGGAGGAAAGGCCAAAATAGACACCCCTGGAGTACCAGAATAGAGCCTGAAGAGTACCCGGAATGGCCACTTGCAACGGTCCCGCTATCAGGAGGTCACGGTCTTCGGAGTCGGCGAACCTATTACTGCCTGCACTGGAGCTATCAAGGCCACCGGAGCCGCTGTTCGCGCTACGGTGACAAGTGCGAACCCATCCCAGCCAGGAGAGAGAATCCCTGAGTTTCGAGCCAACCTGCGCGGCATTACGTGCCAGGACATGAAGTAAATGGAATTGCGCCTCGAATCGAAATTCGACTCCAGGATAGACCGCGTGGAGTCTCGGTTGCGCAAGAACATGGAGCGCCTGGATGGGCTCGCGGCTCGGCTCGAACACAGCCAGGAAAAGCTCGAAGTGCTGCTGGAAGGTCTGCGCGAAGCTACCACCCGTCGCAATATCGCCAGAGCGACACGAGGAGTCTTTTTGGGGGTAGTTTGTCTATTTCGTCCGATCCCCGCGAGAGGGAGTCGTCTGATTAAGCTTATCGGCACGTTCCCTGAGGTTCTCGGCCTGAAGCACGTTTTCGACTATGTCCATGACAAGGTTCAGATTGGCTGTATCCGGCTTGTATGCCCGATGGGCTGCAGCGTGGCCCGCATTCAGAGCCGCCTCCAGGGTTTCTCGATGGATCTTGCTCAAGAATCCCTTGTCCTCCAGCGCATCCAGCCTCTCCGCGAAGGTGCCGGAACCACCAACCTGCCTTGATAAGAGTCCATCGATCACTGTTCGAGCACCCATCAGGGCCAGCCGCCGCTGATCACCTTGGAGAGCGCTGTAGATTTCTCGCATTAGCTCTGCCGTTTCCTCCGGAGTGTCTTCGAGCCAAGGTGGTTGCCGACGGGATACACGAGTCGGAAAGTATTCGACGCTTTCACAATCTGGAGCCTCCGAAAACCAAGACGTCCGTCTTACAGAGATCTCTTCGCAACCGCAGCACTCCAGCAAGGCATATGTATCGATCCAGTCAATAATAAAATCTTCCTCTATGGTTTCGGAGCCCTGCTGCTTTCGCACTGCGACCACATGATGCTTGGTCTTACCTCCACACTGATTGCAGTGGGATCTGGCGATCTTTTCATCAGACAAAACAAATCTCCGATCTGTTCTATTGAAGGGGTCCGCCGCCCAGATTTCGGGTGCTCATAACAGACTCGTATACTTTATCGGGTCCTAAAGAAGGCACGTAACTCTCTATTTACGACGACCGGCGCGTCTCCTCATATTGTTGGTGGGAGAGAAAGAGTTAACAGACCATCCTCGGCTAACCCTCTCATGCCCCCTCCTTTTGTAGAGGCGCCAGATTTCTAGAAGCGGGGAATGTTGTCACGTCTGGGACACTCGGCACAGGTCGGGCGCAATAAGGAGTTGCCGGTGCGCGCGAGTAACTCGCTCGTTCCTTGCGGTCGTATAAACCTTACCGCGGGGCTTCGAAATGATCGCTGGGTTCTTGAAGTCCTGAATCAGATCAGGGTCATTCGTATAGAGTAGCCGCCCACCACTCACCTGGGCCAGTGCGAGCACATGCTCATCGTCCGATTTACACATCCCGTGCTTGCGGAGTTCGGCCGCTCGGTTTTTCACTTCCTCATCCGCCACAATGCGAGCACGATGGTATTGGGCGGCCGTGTCAAGCCACCGAAGGAATCGCCCATCTTCGCACAATTCTTTCCGGAGTTTGCCGCCGACAACAAGCTGTCCCCGTGGCCCCAAGAGCCACTCGAGGAAATGCCTAGCTGCTGGTGGCCGTTTGCTGCCGAAAATTTGTCCGACAACATTTGCATCGACGATGGCACACATTAGAAACCAACAGACCGTCGCATTTCGTCCATGAAAAACTGACCGTAGCTGTGTGGAGCACCCAGAACATTGCCCAGTTCGTCAAATCCTAGGGAGTGAATCCGGACATCAAGATCGGAACGTTCGAAGAACAAGAGCGACACATCATTTGGGTTCAATGCTGTCGTTCCGTCACGGATATCCATACGGACGCGATTGATAATGAAATCGCTGTGAGTTTCGATGATGAGTTGACGACCGGTCGCGGCAGTCTCGCACAATAGGCTGCCAAGTGCCGCTTGGGCGCTTGGATGGAGGTGCACTTCTGGTTGCTGGAAAAGAAAAATCGAGGCGCCGTCTGGACGGAATAGCTCTGCCAGGACGGGGAGAGTTTGGCTGACACCATATCCGACGTCAATCAGGTTTCGCCTCGGACCCTTTTTTTTGTTGTTGGCAAATTTTCTGATTTGCAACTGAAATGGTCCTCCCTCTGTTCTGCCAAGCTGCCTTACCCCAATCTCGTCGAACAAACCGGACTTACGACCAAAGTCCTCCAGCTTTTTTTTGAGTGCTCCCCATTTTTGTTGGCTTCGAAAATGCATACTCGCCAAATAGCTGGGAACATACGCACCTTCTGGGTCTTGCAATTGTCCGGTCGGATCGTAGGTTCTGCGAGGACTGGAACGGATCGGAGCGCCAGCGAATGGCTGCCGCCCCCAAAACACTCTTCTGAATCGATCCAGAAGTATTGAGAAACTCTCCAGGTCTTTTTCGTCCGGCCTGCCCAGAGACCCTGCCAATTTCTGAAACCGACCCAGGGACTCGTCAGTTTCATCCATCGCGTGAATGATTTGAGGGAGGATATATGCGAAAATTGCCCAAATATTATCGAATATGGGCTCTATCGTGAATCGCCATGATCCTTTGGCCGACCCGAGATCAAGAATGATCTCGGCACCTCCGATGGGATGCCTGATCCACACGTTTTCCGTCTGCCACGACATCAACACCGCAGTGGGGACGGCAGCCTGGGACTCGAAGGTTGCATCGAACTTGATTTGCCGGCGGGGTGAGCCTCCACTGAGGCCAATTTCAAACGAATCAGCGCTCCCCCCCCTCCCCCCTCGGCTGTGAGCGATTCCTGCAAACGGCCCAAGATCATATGGGGGCTTACGAAAGTCGGGCTCGATGCGCTCGGCAGCTGCTTCACACGCGGCCCGTATGGCGGCGAGAAATGAGGTTTTCCCAGTGCTGTTTTCCCCAACAAGGAGCGTGAGCGGAGCCAATCGCGCTGTCTGTTTTTCATGGAAGCAACGGAAATCCCGTAGCCTGACCTCCTGCAGTAGACGTCGTCGATTCATGTCGGTCCTCTATCGTCTCGCAACTGGCCAGCAATATATCAAGCCCACGAGTTGTGTGCCTTACGCGGGGGCCTGACTGCATAGAAGAAGGTTTGGATCGAACCCCGGAAGGTCTGAACTCGGAACGTGAGGTGGAGGTCGGCGTCGCGGTCTGCCCCATGCCCCTTCGGAGTTGGAGTCCCTACAAGCTCGAAGAGGGCTCCTGGAGTTCGTCCGGCCTGGGCGGCGGCTCCATCCCGATCACAACGCAGGGAGGAGAGGCATGGTCCGCGATTCCAGCAAGCCGGAACGGATGACGGACCGGGGAACCTGTTCCCCCAGACCCCCCAGTGGCGCCAGAACCCCGGGCGGCTCACCTTGCCGCCAGTGAAACTAGCGCTCCTGTTCGTCGCGCGTCCCATGAGAATGGGACCCTCGCACGGTCTCGTCGGGCTTTCAGCCGGGAGTGAGACGTTGGCCCGTTTCCGGAAGTCCTGGCCAAACGGGCCCGTTCGGCTCCGAATGTACGTCCCCAATTTCCGGAGCGCGCAAGCCCTTCAAACATCGGGGTGGAGGCTCGAAACTCGTCCATGGAGTCCACGGTTTGACCGAACGGTTACGAACGCTTACGTCCATTCACGGCCACGAAGGGCCAAAGCCATCCGATTCATCCCGGTGGAAAGAATGGGGGGAAGAGCGGTGGTGGAAATTCTATAAATCTTTTATATTTAATGGTTTAGGGACTTTATAGAAACAGTCCGCCAGGGATATTTGGGACGGGAGCGACCCCCCAGGGGGTGTTGCGCAAATGTAAGTTGCGCAACACCGCCGTGCCCGCACCGGGCAGCAAAAAGGGGGGTCGCTCCCGTCCACCTCCGATTTCCCCGTGCGGCCGCGCGGACCCGCGAATGTGGCCGTAACTGCATGAGCGACAACGAGATCGGGGAAATCGTGTGGGTAAGTGAAATCGCTCCCCTGATGTAACTCGGGTCCATTGTCTCACTTACACTCCCGGATCGGCACCGAGCCCCACTTTTCAGCCGTCAAATTCGGGCTCCCGGACGCCGGCTCGAACGCCAGCTCCCGAAGCCTGCCGGGAGGACCACCACGGCGGATCAACGGAGCCCGACGGACGCCCGAGACCGACTCTCGCCAGCCAGATAGCTCGACCAGTCCTCCATGAGACGGCGCCGGCGCTCGAACAGGTCCGTGCGCCGGTACGCCGCCTCGACCTTGTTCCACCGCAGCAGTTTGCGCAACCGGCCGGAGCCGAGGGGCTTTCCGCCCCCCCGCGTGAAGATCAACCGGACGGCTCCATCCTCCAGCGTCCGGGCTTCCTCCAGAATCTCCACCGCCCGGCCACACAGCGGCACCCGGTGCTCCCGCTTGGTCTTCATGCGGGATTCGGGAACCGTCCATATCCTTGCCGCCGGATCGATCTCCGGCCACTCGGCCCACCGCACCTCGCCCCACC
>JAPPLF010000093.1:44369-112620 GCA_028874215.1 Acidobacteriota bacterium | reverse complement strand
ACTCCTCCTTTCACTTCCTTACTTTGGATGTGTCCACGAAAGCGGGTCAACTCCAATTCTCCGGCGTGTCCGGAAACCGTAAGTCCGTTGTGTACTTGCTTTGTCTCTTCTTCTTCATCACTTGCCCCTGATCCTGGATCATTCAATTTGTAAGATCGACTCCAAGTCTCCTGACCTTCTCTTGGATACCTATGATTTCCAAATTGAGTCGGTTCAATTCACGAAGCAATTCTGCTCCTTCTCCCAAATTGAACTCAACATCCAAAACAGAGGTATCAATATCAGAGTCCAACTCTGTCGATTTCTCTGGCTCATCTGACAAAGAGGAAAATACCCGAGCCAATTCCAAGGCCCTTTTTCTGCAATATGCTCTTTCCTGTCTGAGATCACTCCATTCCTGTACCAGACCACCTAAAATTTTCGACTTCTCATATTTGGTCATTTCAACTTCCTCATGCAATCAGATCCTTGTACCTGAGCCGCGTGTTGTCCATTCCCCTTACAACAACCTCCATCTGGTCGATGGTGTCCAAATCTCGGATGTTGTTCCTGCCAGCAAATTCTCCGACGTACCGGTGAAGATGCTTGACGCTCATCTTGTGGAACGTGCCCTTGTGGGCTCTCTTGAGCATCGACCAGAAGGACTCAACTCCGTACGTATGAACATCGCCCCTGACATACTCACCATGAGAATGCCGGACCGTTTCATGATTCTCCAGAGACTGGTATGGGCTTGCGGTATCCGTGTAGATCATTGTCTCTGGAGTCACATACTCCATTATGAACCCGCTTAGAACTTCCCTTGTCGAATTTGGAGCCACCATAGCAGTCACCTGACGAGTGTCTCTGTCCCTCATCCCCACAACCGGAGTCATATGAGTGGGTCCGCGCCCTGTCAGTTTGGGGTCAAATATATTCAGAATTTTTTCATCTCCTCCAATACATTGATAACAATGCCATAATAGTAATCCGATCAATTAAGGGCCACCGAGCCCATCAGAAAGGGGGTGGTACGTATGAACTTCCAACAACCTTTGATAAGAGGAGTCTGGGCTCATAGTCCCCGTTCCCCAACGGCAGCCCAGACCCCATATCACCCACAATTTCCCTTAATTGATCAGACTTCTCCATTTCACCATTGCCAGCACACCACCAGCCGTTTTATATTCAACCCCATTGGCAACGCCGGGAATGGGGATAAGGCAGCTCTTTTCCCGCAGGTGGTGAGGCGGCTTTGGAACCCGTATTCAACTTACCACCTTGATCGGCGTTGCCAATGATCCATCAGCCCTATGGGGAAGATTGTATATAATTCCCAATTAATGGGATCGGGTTGGATATCAAGGGACTTCAGGGGAGGCTGAAACGGGGTGAGAACAGGTCTAACATAAAGAAATACAATCACTTAATAGATATTCCGGGATCTCTTTGGATATCGCTGGATTCAATGGGTGTGTTGCCGTCCCCCCTTAACCCTCCCCTGATCGGCGATTGGAAATCGCCGCTCCCCGCCGACTGGCCATATACAAATCCCGGATCCGGGCCAGGTCCCGGTCGTAGCGTCCGTCTCGGAAATCGGGGAACGCCCATTCCAGGGGCCGGTAGCGGCCCTTCCGGTAGCGGCTCATGAGGTCGGCGTAGACACCCTGGCCCAGGTGGATCTTCTGGCCGGCGAATTTCATGCTGGCCAGGACCACCTTGCTGTGGTCCAGATAGCCGGCATCCAGATTGACCCGGCGGCAGCCTCGGCGGGCCAGTTGCTCCTCGATCCGGTTGCACGCCAGCTTCACCTCCGGAAGGGTCTCGGGAGGGATCATGCGGGAGAAGCTCACCAGGCGTCTCTGCAGCGACGGTCCCATCTCCGCCTCGTAGTAGTCGGTGACGTCGAAGGGGTGGTCGGCTCCACTGGAGTCGATGGCGCCCCAGCGGATCTCCAGTTGCTCCAGCGCGGCGTTCCGCGACTGGGCGTCGGCCCAGAGCAGGGCCACCAGGAGCTTGACCGGCTCGACCGCTTCAACTTGAGCCACGGGAGGCGTCGTCCAGAATGGCGAGGGCCGTGCGAACCACGGGCGGGGCGATGCCGAAGGCCGCGGCGATCTGCCGGTGAAGCTCTGCCCGGTCCAACTCCGTCCGGACGACATCGGTGTGGGTCCGGATCTGCAACCGCCGGCCGTTGAGATAAATCTGTTTTCCTCCTTCAACCCGGGTCAGCAGAGGATGGGTCATCATCTCCCAGGAAAAGGATTCGTCCCAGGCCTTCATGAACTGTCCCGGATCGGCGGGCGAGGTCTTGAATGTGAGCCGATGACTCCGCCCGCCCTGTTGCCGGGTGTAAAGGCGCATTCTTCCCGGGCTTTCCGGGGAGAGGAGAAGACGGTTGAACGGAGTCTTGACCTCTACTTCGCGACTTTCTTCCAAGGGTATCGGCTCGACCACCAGATAGCCGGGGTCCAGCAGGTGGGGACGCCCCCGGATCCGGACCAGCAGCGCCGAGTGGGTGTCTGCCCCATAGTGGCGGTCCGCCAGGATCGGCTGGGCCTTGAAACCCAGGCTGCGGACCAGGCGGAGCAGCGTCGCCGTCAACGAAAAGCAGGTCCCTCCCGTCCCCAGCTCCCGGTGATCCGTCAGCACCTGGGCGGGGAGGCGCCGTGCGGACGGTCCCTTGCCGTTCCGGGAGCTCCGGATGATCTTGGTCAGGTTCTCGTAGGGCAGCCGGGAAAAACTCCGAGCCAGAGCGCCGAGGGATTGGAGCCGATCGTCTGCGAGGCGCAGATCGTACTGCCGATCGAAAAACTCGAGCAGATGCCGGTTCCGGGGCGGAGCGAGAGGGTTCTCGGCCACTTCAATCTCCCGAAGCGGCCCGGGACAGGGATCGGACCAGGATCTCGTCTTCTTCCGGCAACACCGTCCGCAGGTCCAGGATGACCCAATCGTCCTCGATTCGCGCCACGACAGGTTGGGAACCGCAGCGGAGCCGACGGCTCAGGTCGTTGCAGGAGCCGGCCGTGGAGCGGAGCGCCAGCAAGGTAGTGGGAATGGTCTCTTCCGGGGCCGATCCGCCGCCGGTCAGGGAAAAGCCGTCCAGGATCCGGCTCCGGTACGCTCCCGGGTCCAACACCCTCCGGATCCGGCGGGCCCGGCTTTCCAGAGAGGGCCTGGAGGCCCCGAGCATCCGGTAGACCGGAAGCGTTTCCAGGTAGGTGCCCTGTTCATAGAGGGAGAGCGTCCGTTGCAGTCCGGCGAAGGTGGCTTTGTCCAGACGACAGACCCGGGCCAGCGGATTCTTGCGGACCGCCTCGATCAGCGGGCGATTTCCCAGCACGATGCCGGCCTGAGGTCCTCCCAGGAGCTTGTCTCCACTGAAGCAGACCAGGTCCACACCTGCCTGCAAGATCTCTTCGACCGCGGGCTCCGTCCTCAGACAGGCGTGGGAGGTCCGGAAGAGGTAGCCGCTTCCGGCATCCTTGAGCAGGGGGATTCCGGTCTCCCGGGACAAGGCGACGAGATCGGAGAGGGCGGGGCGCCGGGCAAATCCCACGACCCGGAAATTGCTGGGGTGGACTCTGAGAATGAGAGCCGTCTCTTTGTCCAGGGCGTCCCGATAGTCCTCGATCCGGGTCCGGTTGGTGGTCCCCACCTCCTTCAGCGTGGCGCCGCTCTGTTCCAGGATGGAGGGGACCCGGAAGGATCCGCCGATCTCCACGAGCTCGCCCCGGGAGACCAGGACTTTTCGGCCGCGGGCCAGAGTGCTGAGCACCAGGTAGAGGGCGGCCGCGTTGTTGTTCACCGCGGTAGCCGCCTCGCAGGACAGGAGCCTCCGGAACTGCTCGTCCAGATGCCGGTCCCGGTGCCCCCGTGTTCCCTGGTCCAGTTCGAACTCCAGGTTGGAGTACCCCTGGGAGAGACTCTTCATGACATTGGCGGTTTCTTCGTTCAAGGGGGCGCGGCCCAAGTTGGTGTGCAGAATGATACCGGTGGCGTTGATGACGGGACGAAGGGACGGGCGGAGGCGATTCCGGAGCGACCTCCCCAGGTCCGGCGCCAGATCCGCCAGTCCCGACTCCAGCGTGCGGTCAGGGTCATCGCTCCGGCGAATCGAGTCCCGGAGCCGGTCCAGAGCTTGCCGGACCTCGTCGACGACCAGGTGGCGCGGATAAGTTTCCAGGAGAGATTCCGCGTCCGATCCGCGAAGGATCTGGTTCACGGAGGGGATGCGGCGCAGGGTCTGGTTGGCGGTGGGCACGCCGCCATTATGAATCAGGAAGGGTGAATTGGTAATCGGAAATTGCCCGGGAGACAGGAATGCTCCTATCACCGCGGACTGTTAACATGCATCCTGAGCAGGGAGATGCGATGAAGATCGAATGGGCTCTCATCAGTGTTTCGAACAAGGACGGCCTGGCGGACTTGGCCCGGGGACTCGGCGATCTGGGAATCCGCTGCCTGTCCACCGGGGGCACGGCCCGGGCCTTGCAGGATGCGGGCGTCGAGGTGACTCCGGTGTCCGACTACACGGGGTTTCCCGAGATTTTGGACGGCCGCGTCAAGACCCTGCACCCCCGCATCCATGCCGGGATCCTGGCCCGTCACGACTTGGCCAGCCATCGCGAGGTGCTGACCCGGCATTCGATCCAGCCCTTGGGCATGGTCGTGGTGAACCTCTACCCATTCGTCGAGACGGTGAGCCGCGAGGGGGTGACCCTGGAGGACGCCATCGAACAGATCGACATCGGCGGGCCCTGCATGGTCCGCGCGGCGGCCAAGAACTGGGCTCACGTCACCGTCGTGGTGGACCCTTCCGACTATCCCTCCGTGCTGGCGGAACTGGCTGAAAATGGGGGAGAAACGCGAAAGTCCACCCGCCTGACCCTGGCCCGTAAGGCCTTCCGGCATACGGCAAACTACGACACGGCCATCTCTCAGTACCTGGAGGAGCAGAGCGGATCCGAAGCTGAAGTTCCCGCAACCTTGACCCTCTCCCTGGACCGTCAGGACCTCTTGCGCTACGGCGAGAATCCGCATCAGCGGGCCGCCATCTACCGGCCTTCGGCCGGCCCGCCGCAGGGACTGGCGCGGGCCGTCCAGCTCCAGGGAAAGAAGCTCTCGTTCAACAATTACCTGGATCTGGACGCGGCTTGGGGCCTGGTTTCCGAGTTCGAAGAAACCGGTTGCATGATCATCAAGCACAACAACCCTTGCGGCGGCGCGCTGGGGGCCGATCCCCGGGATGCGTACCTCAAGGCATTGGAGTGCGATCCGGTTTCGGCGTTCGGCTCCATATTGGCCTTCAACCGTCCCGTGGACTCCGCCACGGCAGAGGCCACCCGGCCCCTGTTCGTGGAAGCCATCATAGCGCCGGCCTACTCGCAGGGGGCTCTGGAGATCTTCGCCAAAAAGAAGAATCTCCGGGTGATGTTGCTCGAGCCGCAACCGTCTTCGGGATCGTCCCC
This sequence comes from Acidobacteriota bacterium, assembly GCA_028874215.1. Lineage (NCBI taxonomy): Bacteria > Pseudomonadati > Acidobacteriota > Acidobacteriota bacterium. The sequence goes on along the minus strand of JAPPLF010000093.1, from coordinate 107,170 downwards.
GGAGTACGATCTCAAGATGATTTCCGGGGCCTGTCTGCTTCAGGATGCGGATCTGGCCCTGGCGAAGGCCGAAGATCTCAAGGTGGTGACTCAAAGATCGCCCGAGCCGGGTGAACTCCAAGACCTGCTCTTCGCCTGGACCATCGCCAAGCACGTGAAGTCGAATGCCATCGTATTCGCCAAGGGCGGGCAGACATTGGGAATCGGTGCGGGTCAAATGAGCCGTGTCGACTCGGCTCGCCTGGCGGCTCAGAAAGCCCAACGCTCGACTGCAGGCGCCAGCATGGCCAGCGACGCCTTCTTCCCCTTCCGGGACGGGCTGGACCAGGCGGCCGCCAGCGGGATCACGGCGGTGGTGCAGCCCGGCGGATCGGTCCGGGACGCCGAAGTGATCGAGGCGGCGGACGAGCACGGGATGGCGATGGTCTTCACCGGCATGCGCCACTTCAGACATTGACGTCAGCGGCCGTTTTCGGCCGCCCCGGCCTGGACCACGGAATCCCTCATGTTGCTGGTCATCGACATCGGGAACACCAACATCGTCCTGGGACTGTTTCACGGAACGACCCTGGAGCATTCGTGGCGGATCTCCACGCGCAGGAACCGGACCGTAGACGAGTACGCTTCCCTCTGCGACCACCTCTTTCGCATGGCGGGCGTCCGGATGGACCGGGTGGAGGACGTCGCCGTCTGCAGCGTGGTCCCTCCGCTGAATGAGTGTTTCAAGGCCTTGTCCCTCCGCTACGCTGGACGCGAACCCCTGATGGTGGATCCCGTGGGTCAATCCCTGTTGCCCATCCGGTACCAGCCGAAGTCCGACGTGGGCGCCGATCGCGTCGCCAACGCCCTGGCCACGTTGGATCTGGTCGGAGCCCCGGCCATCGCCGTCGACTTCGGGACCGCCACCACCTTCGACGCCATCTCGGCCCGGCGGGAGTACGTCGGAGGGGTCATCGCCGCCGGGATCGGAATCTCGGCCGAAGCGCTCTTCTCCCGGACCGCCAAGCTCCCGCGGATCGAGATTGCCCGTCCCGGGCAGGTCGTGGGAACCTCCACCAGCGGCAGCATCCAGTCGGGCCTCTACCATGGCTACGTGGGACTGGTGGAAGGGATTCTGAAACGGATGAAGGAGGAACTGGGCGGGGCGCGAGTCGTGGCCACCGGAGGGCTGGCCCCCCTCATCGCGGGCGCTTCGGAGGGGATCGACCTGATCGAGGAGAATCTGACCTTGTGCGGCCTCCGGATCTACCACGAGCGCTTGTCCGGACGGCGGCGTTGAGAAAAAATCAGCCGGTCCCCGTCATACGCCGTCGATGGCGGAGGCCGCCGGACCTTCGGCAGGGCTGTCTTGGATAACTATTTCAACTACTTCACGGAAGTCGAGGAACACTTCATCCGGAGGCGCCAGAAGCACCTGCTGGTTCCTCCTCTGGATTGGTGCCTGATCGAATTGTGGAAGGAGAGCGGAATTCCCATACATGTGGTGATTCGAGGGATCGACCGCAGTTTCGAGACCGCCCGGTCGCGGAGGACTTCACCCAGGAGTCTGTCCTACTGCCATCCGGCCGTAACTCAGGCATTCGAGGAGCATCAACGAGCCATGGTGGGCTCGGGAGAGGAAGCGAGCGAACCCGATGATTTCCAAGGCAGGGGAGTGGACAGCGCCCGCATTCTCGAACACGTGGACCGTCTGAGCGCGTCGCTCGAAGCGCGTCCCGAAGACTTCGACGGACCCTTGAGCCTGTTGTCCTCCCTGAGGCAGGAAGTCGGTGCACGGGAGCAACTCGACGGGCGACAGATCGACCAGGATCTGAACCACATCGGGGTCCTGGTCGCGGAGGTCCTCCGGGATGAAATGGACCGGGAACGGCTGCGGAGCCTCCGGAGCGAAGTCCGGAAGGAGATGAAGATCTACAAGAGGCACCTCTCGCGGGAGCTGTTCCAACGCATGCAGGAGAATTGTATCCATCGCAAGTTGAGAGAGTCGGCAGAGATCCCCGAATTCGGCCTGCTCGCCATGCAATTGGGCGAAACACCGTGACGGTCACCTCCGGAAAGGTCCCCGTAGGAGACGACCGGCTCTCCGTTTCGTGGGAGGTGGGAAAACTCCACTTTTTTCACGCAACGGCAACGATAATTGTTTACCCTATATATTTGAAAAACTGATTTCGCGTCGGCCAGGTGGGACGGAGGCGACGCGAAATTGCATTTCGCCAAATTTGGCAGATGAGTCGCGGTTCCCAACCACCCCGACCCTTTACTGAGGAGAATTGAAATGAAGAAACTGATCGGCTTGCTGGTCGTGGCGATGATCGCCGTGCTGGCGCCGGCGTCGCTGTCCGCGTCCGGCTCCATTGCGGCAGGCCGGGGCATCAATCCCAGGGACGCGTACACCAAGGGCAAGGCGCTCACCTACAAGAAGTTGGTGTGCAACTCCTGTCCGCTGCAAAAGGGCGAACTCGATCGGGCCCGCGCACAGAACCTGAAGAACAGCCTCGAGGCCCGCGACTCGGCGAACAAGCCGGGAACGCCGGACGACGAGAACATCCAGGTCCTCTGTCCGGGTTCCGAGGCCGTCGGGTGTGATGACGGCGTGGACGAACAGGAACTCGTTCACTACTTCCTCACGCGCCGTTACAAGCTGTGACGGCATCGGACTCGACGCCGAGCGACCCCAATCAACGAGCTTTACCAAGGAACATGGCAATGCAACGAAAACACCTATTAATCTTGGCCGCAGTTGCGGCCGTCGCAATCAACGGGTCACCCGCGTTCGCCGGTGGCTCTCCCTGGCTTCCCGCCCCCGGCGGAGGCTCCCTCACCGTTTCCTACGTTTCTCAGAACGCCACCGAGTTTTTCCGCAGCACTACGAAGAGTCCGACCCCAGGAGGCGGACACGATCTCTCCCAGAAGACCGTCTGGGTGGAGGGGACCTACGGTATGACCGACTCCCTGGCGCTGGACTTCCGCTTTGGTGGAGCCCAGAGCTCATACGCCACCGGCCCGGGCCTCCCCCCGTCCCAGGCCAGCATCAGCGGTCTGGCCGACATCAATGCCGGCGTGGTTTGGCGCGCGTTGGACGAGGTGGTGGGCGACGGCCCGACCGTCGCGTTTCGCGCCGGAGTCATCGTGGCGGGAAGTTACGAGACGGGCTATATCAATTCGCTGGGAGACGGAGGCAACGGATTCGAGTTATCGACACTGATCGGCAAGTACTTCGACAATGGCTTTGCCGTTTCGGGTGAGTTCGGGTATCGCAATCGAACCTCGGGCGACCACGACATTCCGCCCAACCTGTTTGCCCGGCTGGCGGCCGGCGTGGTGGTGGGAAGCCGGCTCGGACTGGCGTTCAACTATCAGATGGAAGATTCCACTTCGGGTCTGGAGATCGGAGGCCCGGGATTCTCACCCATGGTATTTCCCGAACTGCAGGAAGACTTCCATGTCGTCGGTCCTTCGGTGAGCATCGCCGTTTCGGACCGGGCCAACATCGGAGCGTCCTACGGCAGGGTGATCGCCGGACGCAATACGGCCGTCTCCAACGTCATCGGCGTCTCACTCAACTTCGTGTTCTGAGGAAACAGACAGAAACGGCAGTTTCCAGCGGCCGATCAGGAACGGCGGTTTCGAGCTGCCGAGCACCGGTTACGGCTGGTTCAAATCCCAGTCGTACTCGTAGTCGATGGCTCCCTCGAAGTTCTTCAGGCGGTCCGCCAGTTCATCATCCGCATACCGCGCCAGGTGTTTGAGGACGTTCTCCTCGGTGTCGCCGAAGTCCTCCGAGAACCAGGTGTAGATACTGGAGATGACGATGAAATCGTCGTCGACAAAATCGACGCCCCGGGAATGATTCACATAGGCGCGGGCGGCGCCATCCAACAGTGTCTCGGTATTGGCCGCGGTGAAAGCCGTCTCCAATAGATTCGGACACCCCAGGCTGGCGCAATTCACCCCATAGTGAATCCGGGGATCGCGGTAGATGGGCCTCAGGATGCCATGCTCGATGTTGTCCAAAGTCAGGTCCCGGCCACGGACCTTGGCCCGTACGTCACCCCATGGGCCGACCGGAATCAGACCTCCCAGCATGCTGTTGCTGATTTTCTTGATGGAGTCGACGGGATAGGCGTCGGCCACCACCTTCACGGTCAGTGAATTGTAGAAGTTGAACCAGTAGGCCTTTTGTTCCCTCCGCGAGTAGGTCCTGGGATCGAGTTCCTGCAGGTAGGACAGGTATCCGGCCAGTTTCGCGGTGTCCCCGGCGCTGGCCTTCAAGGCGGCGTAGTCGAATCGATTGATGCCGGAGCTGTGGGACCGCAGGTAAGTGTCCAGGATCTCCTGCCATGCGCCGTGATCGATCTGGGACGAATTGGATTCGTCACTCGCGTCCCAGAACGAGAGCAGCTTCAATTTGCTCTCGCCGGGCGCGGCGCCCGTGATCAGGATCAGACCGATCAAGCCTGCGGCGGCGTGCCGGCGCAGCATCATCCAGGCAAAGGGGCATCGAAAGCGTATCCGTCTCATGGGATTTTATTCTCCTTGCCGCCGCGGGGCCGAAGCCGTCGAATCGGCCGTCCAACCGCGAATCCAGAGGCCGAAGATCATGGAAAGAATTCCGACGCCAGCCCCGATGACGCCTCTGACGGTCCCTCCGACCTTCGATTTCCCGAAGCGCCGCCGCCGCGTGTCCACCGGGGTCTCGACCATGCGCATTCTAGTCTGGATCGCCTTGACCTGCATCTCCACGGTCCAGCCGTAGGCGGTGTCCCGCATCTCCAGGCGCCGCAGCGCGTCCGCCCGAACGGCCCGGAACGGACCCAGATCGGTGATCCTCTCCCTCCACAACAACCGGATCAACAGGCTCGCCACTCGGTTGCCGGCGATCTGCGGCATCGACAGGGCGCCGGGCTCCATGCGTCCCAGGACCCGGGACCCGATGACCAGGTCGGCGCCGGTTGCGATGGGCGCCAGAAGGTCGAGCGACTGGTGGACGTGGAAGGCCTGGTCGCCATCGACGAAAAGGACCACGTCCACCGGTTCCAGGGCCGCGATGGCCGTCAGGCAGGCTCTTCCGTAACCGGGCGTCGGTTCGCGTGCCACGCGGGCGCCCGCCCGTCTGGCCCGCAGCGCCGTTTCGTCGGTGGAGGCGTTGTCGCACACCACCAGGTCGTCGATCACCTGGAGCCCGCTCTCCGTCTGCAGGTCCAACAGCGATCTGACGACGGGGCCGATGTTGTCTTCTTCGTCGTGCGCCGGGATCACGGCGCCGACGGTCAGGTCCTCGTACATGGCACGTGGGCGTCGTGGGCGGGCTCCCCCTGGATCCCCCGGCGCCGGATCAGGTCATAGGCCAACGCCGCCAGGATCAAGCCGAATTCCAGGAAACGGATCCAGGCCGGCTGCTGGTACGCCTGCAGGGTGTAGTCGCCCAAGTGGATTCCGATCACGTAGCTGAGCAGGACGGCGGTCGACGCCGTCCAGGCCCAGGCGCTCGGGAAGATGGCCGCGAACGGGAGCAACCAGAGCAGATACCACGGGTTGATCACCGGAGAGACGGCAAGCAGCGCCCCGAAGAGCCAATCGCCCCGGGGGATGGCGTGCCGACCGCCTCGAGCGAACTTGCCGGCATAGCGCAGCCAAAAGACGGCGAACGCCAGACCCAGAATCAGCCGGGCCTCGAATCGTGGCAACAGGGTCCCCAGCAAGCCGAATGCCGCGGAATTGAACTCCCACTCCCGGGCGAACACCTGCAAAGAGGTGAGGTTCGTGCCGCCCGTCAGGAGGAATGGAGCATACACCGCGGCCAGTGTAACGCCGAACAGCAGCCAGTGGCGCGGACGAGTTCTCAGCAGCACCAACGGAGCCAGCACCAGGGCAAAAATCTTGGCGCCGGCGGCCATCCCCAGGCAGATGGCGGCGCTTCCCGCACGCCGGTTCCGGACGAGCAGGACCGCCGCCATGAGCAGGCAGGCGCCGGCGCCGTCCGGGTGCGCCGTGAAGGCGATTTCCTTGATCACGAGCGGGCACCAGGCGTAGAGCATCACGTTCCGGGTCGGCGCCATGCGGAGGAGAATCCAGATCAGGCCCAGGTCGACCAGAATCAGGATCAACTGCAGTGCCGTCACGCTGCCCGGTTGCAGCCAGTAGCTCAGCAGAAAGAATATCTGGGTCACCGGTCCGTAGATGGTCGGCAGGTCGGGGTTGTTGATGCCGTTTAGCACTTGCTGAAATGCCGGTGGGACGCTGGTGTCCAGAAAGAACGCCTCCGGCGCGGCGCCGTAAGGCGTTCCGGCCGTGGCGAAGCGGTAGCCGTCCCACAGATAGCGATGGAAGTCGTCCTCGAAGAAAGGTCCGCCGGCGAGGCCGCAGAGCCTGAAGGCCACGGCCCAGAGGAACATGCGTCCGATGGGAATCGGTTCGCCGCGCTGTCTGAAATAGAGGTAGAGTCCGAAGACGGGCAGGCCGGTCCAGGCTGCCAGGACGAAAAAGATGGGGAGATCGGGCTCGCCGGGCTGGCGGGCCAGGTAGGCGAGGGCGCCGTAGCCCAATGCGCACCAACAGCCGACGATGTCGACCATCCGGTGAGAGGTGGTATTGGACGGAACGTGGCCGTTTTTGCGGAGAGTTGTCTGAGACACGGTGGTTCGGGTTTCGCGAACGGGGTCAGGGGTTAGTATACGAGTTCCGGCGGGAGCAACGTCGCCGCTTAATTCTCCTCTTCCAGGGATCCCCCGGTGATGGGGCAGAAGCTGTCCGTCTCGCGCCGGTAGTGGGCGACCTGCCAGCTCGTTCCGTCGGTTCTCACGCGCAAGCTGCCCCATTGGCCGGTGGAGAGGGGGAGGGCTCCGGCGCGGCGGAGCCGTTGCAGGGTGGCTGGGGCGGGATGACCGAAGGCGTTCTTGCGTCCGGCCGAGATCAGACCCACTCGGGGCCGCAGCCGGCCCAGGAACCCCGAAGAGCTGCTGGAGTGGCTTCCGTGGTGGGCCACCTTCAGCACCGCCGTGGGTCCCAGCCTGGGAGTCAATCGCTGCTCGATGTCCCGGTCGATGTCTCCCGTCAAAAGCAGGCGGAAACGCCCGTATACCAGGAGCAGGACCACCGACCTGTTGTTGGAGCTGGAGGAGTTCCATACCGGATCTCCTCTCTCGGGCGGGTTGAGCACCCGATGCTCGACGCCCGAGAAGAGGAAGGTCTGACCGTCGCTCAGGGTCCGGCGTTGCTCCGGCAGCTCTCCAGGCGGAGGTTCTGCGAACATCAATCTTCCCACCGGAAAGGCGCGGCGGATGAAATCGTACCCTTGCACGTGGTCTTGGTGGGGATGGGTCAGGAGGACGTAGGAGAGATTCCGGATTCTACGGTGCCAGAGATAGCGTCCCACCAGCCTCTGCCCGACGAAGCGGCTGGGTTCCGCGTTCCACGACCACCGTCCTCCGGTATCCACCAGCGCGTCGCTGCCGTCCGGATAGGAGATGTGGATGCTCTCCCCCTGGCCCACGTCCAATAGGGTGACCTCAAGCTCTTCGGTGGCGGGCGCAGGCTCCCGGGTCACGGAGAGGAAGAGGAGAACCGGGGCCAGCCAGAGGAGGTGGGTCGCCCTCCGGCCCAGGATCAGAGCCAGCCCAAGGAGCAGGAAATAGAGAATCAGCTCTGCGGTCGTGGGGTGGGGCACGTATTGAATGGTGGCGACGCGCTGCACCAGTTCCATCAGCTCACGGATCAGGTCGGCCATCGTCCCCACCAGCCACGACAGGAGGTTTCCCGTGGGGAGCCAAAAGGTGGCCAGCAGCGCGAACGACGCCAGAAGGATGAGGGAGAAGCAGGGCACCAGAACCAGGTTGGACAGCCAATGGGTCCAGCACCAGACGTTGGAGTAGAAAAGGGCCAGGGGCAAGGTGAACAGTTGGATGCAGAGCGTGCACGAGACCAGTGAAAGCACCGATCCGGAGCCGCGGCCCAACCAGGGAACCAGGGTCTGCGACAGGGTTCTGGGCAGCGGCTCCAGGAGACCCTCCAGACGGTACCGGACCTGCCGCCCCATCCGGCTCCGAGCCGTCGGCTCGACCCTCACCTGGGGCAGAAAGAGCGATGACGCGGATCTCTGCAAGGTGCGGATCCAGGTATGGACGGGAAAGACGCAGAGTCCGATGGCCAGGAGGCTCAGATAAGAGAACTGGAAACTCGCCGTATGGAGGGATTGGGGCCGGGTCCCCAGCATGATCAGGGCGGCGATTCCAAGACCGTTGAGGAACTGGGATTTGAGGCCCAGGGACAGCAGGAGATGAATCCAACTGGCCATGAGTCCGGCCCGGATGGCGGAGATGGGAGCCCCCACGGCCACCACGTAGCTCCAGACGGCGCCCAGTGCCAGGAGGCGCCCGGCCAATCCCAGGGGGCGGGACAGGAGATGAAGAAACAGGTAGACCAGCGAGACGTGGAATCCGGAAACGGCGAAAAGGTGGAAGATTCCCAGTTTCTCGATGCTGATGCGATCGACCTCCTCAAGGCGGCGGGTCTGGCCCAGAAGGGTGCTCAGGACCAGGTCTTGCTGTTCCGGCTGCAGCGTCCGCCGGCAGAAGCGCTCGAATGATCGGACATAGGTGAACAATGGTCTTCGGGGGTCCCATCCGGCATCCGGCCCCAGGCGGCGGACCTGGAGGTGTGACTTGACGCGCATCACTCCCACGATTCCTCGTTGCCAGAAGCGCAGGCGCAGGTCCTCCACTCCAGGGATTCCATGGTGGGGCGGATCCTCGAGGAAGGTGCTGACCCGCAGCCTGTCTCCGTATCGGAGGAAGGGCTCCGTTTCGGTTTCGCCGGGGAGGGAGTAGACGTAGAGAGCCACCTTGCCGGGGAGGGAAAGAACCCGTCCCCGTTGTTGGACCGCCAGAGGCGTGATCTCCAGATACAGACCCTGCTTCAGCGCAAATGGGGGGTGGTTGATCCGGCCCACCATCTCGACGGTCTGTGTCCGGTCAAAGGCGAGTCGGGGACGCTGCTGCTCCTCGGTCAGGAGGCGGCCCGCACCCAGCAGGAGGGCAACGACGAGACAGGGGTTGAACAGGCAGAAACGGCCCAGTTTTGACAGTGGAACATCCAGTAGACTCTTTAACGACGGAATGCGGGAAAACTGCGACGGGGAGGCGACATTATTGTTCCTCCGGCTACACGGCTACACGGCTACACGGCTACACGGCTACACGGCTACGGGGCGACTAAAAGTCGCCCGTCCAATTCGGCGACAGGAATGTCGCCGCTCCCCTCAGAACCGGGGACTCGGCCAATAGTACTGGCGGCGGTGGAGGATCTTGCCGGTGGGTTCGCTGCATTGGACCCGGATGCTTCGAAAGGCCTGTTCCGAACTGGGCGGAGGACGGAAGGTGAGGACGTACTGGCTCTTGAGCTCCCGGGCCAGTTCCAGATACCTGTCCGTAAGCTCCTCCAGCCTCTCGGGAAAGAGGGCCCTCCCGCCGGTGGCTTCGGCCAGGTGGAGCATGGCCTGCTCCTTCTGCTCGAAGTAGGCGTCCACGAAGTCCTCTTCCGGATTCACCAACTCGGACATCACCCGGTTCAGGAATTCCACGCGATTGCTGCGGCCTACTTCGTCCTGGATCAGGCGGGTCCTGCTGATGATGTAGAGGGCGACGTTGGAAGCGATCAGGCGACGGACGATCTGGTCGTAGCTTTGACCGCTCTCGTTGTCCAACCCGTCGGTGAGCAGGATGATGGCCTTCTTCCCGGCGACCCGGGAGAGTTGCCTGTTGGTGGTGGTCCACAGCGCGTCGTACATGGCGGTCCGATAGCCCGGTTCCAGCTTCCTGAGGGCCCGGCGGACCGCCCTCAGGCTCGAAGTCCAGTCCTGGAGCACCTGGACGCGGTCGGAAAAGGTGATGACGGAGAACCGGTCGGTTCGCTGAAAGGAACGGGCGAAGTCCAGGGCCGCCTGTGCGATCTGCTTCAACTCGTTGCGGATGCTGCCGCTCACGTCCAGCAGGAGAGCGACGTGGATGCGGTCCTGGTCCAGCACGAAGTTCTCGATGGCCCGGGGGCTGTTCTCATCCAGCAGGGAGAAGTGTTCCCGTTCCAGATGGGTCAGGAGTTTCCCCGTCGGCCCGAAGACGGTGACCGGGACCCGGATGAAGTTGGCCCGGACTCGAAAGGAGGGGGGAACGGGATCCGAGGAGGGTTGGGCCTGGAGAAACTGGACCGCCAGCAGCCAGCAGGCGCTGAGCACAACAGCTCGACTCCGACGACTCACCACCGGGCCCTCCGCGTCTCGGTCCTCCTGGTTACCCTTCCTCCCCGGGACTCCACCTCAGCACCGGACGGCGGGCGGCCCGGGTCTCGTCCAGCCGGGTCCGTTTGGCCAGGCGGGGCGCTTCATGGGCGGCGTCCGCATCCTCCCGGGCTCGATGGTAGATCCGCACCATGGCGTCCACGAAAGCGTCCAGCTCCGCCTTGTTCTCGCTTTCGGTGGGTTCGATCATCATGGCACCCCGGACGATCAGGGGAAAGTAGATCGTCGGCGGATGGAAGCCCTCGTCGATGAGCTGCTTGGCCACGTCCAGCGTCTTGACTCCGTAGGGCTCCAGGGTCTTGTCCGAGAAGACCGCCTCGTGCATGGACGGAGTCGGGTAGGGAAGGTGGAAGTATTCCTGAAGCCGGGCGCGGATGTAATTGGCGTTGAGCACGGCGGTCTCGGTGAGCTGCTTCAGTCCGCTCCCGCCGCAGGTGAGGATGTAGGTCAGAGCCCGCACCATCATGCCGAAGTTGCCGTGGAAGGCGTGGACCGGACCGATGGAATGGGGACGATCCGAGTCGGCCCGGTAACCGCTGCCGTCCCGTTCGATCACGGGTAACGGCAGATAGGGGGCGAGCAAGCCTCGGCAGGCGACGGCTCCACAGCCGGGACCTCCCCCGCCGTGGGGAGTCGAGAAGGTCTTGTGCAGATTCAGGTGGAGCACGTCGATTCCCATGTCGCCCGGGCGCGCATAGCCCATGAGGGCGTTGAAATTGGCCCCGTCCATGTAGATGAGTCCGCCCTGATCGTGCACGATCCGGCTGATCTCCTCGATCCGGCTCTCGAAGATCCCCAGCGTGTTGGGATTGGTCAACATCAGGCAGGCCACGTCTTCGTTCATGCGCTCGCGCAGGATCCGGATGTCGATCCTGCCGGCGGAATCGGAGGGAATCGAGACCACCTGGTACCCGGCGATGGCAGCGCTGGCCGGGTTGGTGCCGTGTGCCGAGTCGGGGATCAGGACGTAGCGCCGTTGCCGTTGTTGCGCCTCATGGTGGGCGCGCACCATCAGGATCCCCACCATTTCTCCTTGAGACCCGGCCGCCGGCTGGAGCGTGACGGCGTCCAGGCCCGTGAGTTCCTGCAGGCACTCCTGGAGACGGTGGATGAGCTCCAGGTTCCCCTGCGACAGAGCGGCCTCCTGCATGGGGTGCACCAGGGCGATCCGCGGCATGCGGGCGGTCCGCTCGTTGAGCCGGGGGTTGTACTTCATGGTGCAGGAACCCAGCGGATACATTCCCAGGTCGATGTGGTAGTTCCAGGTCGACATCCGGGTGTAGTGCCGGATGATCTCCACCTCGCTCACTTCCGGGAATCCCCCGACCTCCTGCCGGGTCAGTCCCGGATCCAGGATCTCTTCGATGGGTGTGTCCTCCACGTCGAGGGGAGGAAGACTGTAGGCGGCCTTCCCCGGCGAGGACTGCTCGAAGATGAGCGGCTCGTTGAGGTTGTAGACGGAACTGGTTCGATTCATACGGTCACGCGGCTTTGCTGGAGAACGCGGATGAAGCGGTCGATCTGGCGCCGGGTGTTCTGGTCGGTGACGCAGACCAGCATCTGGTCCCGGCGCGACGGAAACCAGGTTCCCAGGGGCAGGCCCCCGATGATCCCTTCCCGGTAGAGCTCCTGGTTGAGACTCTCGGGGTCGTCCACCCGCAGCACCATTTCGTTGAATACGGGCCCCGAGAAGACCAGGCGGCCGGCCAATCTTCGCCTGAGGTAGTGGGCCTTCTTCAGGTTCTGCTCGGCCAGCTCTCGTATGCCGTTCTTGCCCAGAGTGGACAGGAAGATGGACACCGCCAGGGCGCAGAGGCCCTGGTTGGTGCAGATGTTGGAGGTGGCCTTCTCGCGGCGGATGTGCTGCTCCCGGGTGGAGAGGGTCAGGACGAAACCGCGCCGGTCTTTCCGGTCCACGGTCTGGCCCACGAGGCGGCCCGGCATCTGCCGCTTGTAGCGGTCGCGGGTGGCGAACAGCCCCAGGTACGGTCCCCCGAAGCTCAGAGGGAGTCCCAGGCTCTGCCCCTCTCCGGCCACGATGTCGGCGCCCATCTCACCGGGCGGTTTCAACACCCCCAGGGAGAGCGCCTCGGTGGTGACGGCCACTAGCAGAGCGCGGCGCCGGTGAGCCAGCCGGCCCAATTCCTCCATCTCCTCCACGACGCCGAAGAAGTTGGGGGACTGGACCACGACCGCCGCCGTCCGGTCGTCCAGGAGGGCGTCCACGGTCTCCGGATCCATGGAGCCGGCGGAATTGGCGGGGACGGTGGTTACGGAAAGGTGGTTCCCCGTATAGGTGCCGAGAACCTTCCGGTAGTTCGGATGGAGCGCCTCCGGGACCAGGATTCGTGTCCGGCGGGTCACCCGGGAGGCCATCATGACCGCTTCGGCCAAGGCGCTGGCCCCGTCGTAGAGGCTGGCGTTGGCCACTTCCATCCCGGTGAGCTGAGCGATGAGGGTCTGGTATTCGAAGATGGCCTGGAGAGTTCCCTGACTGACTTCCGGCTGGTAGGGCGTATAGGCGGTGAAGTATTCGGAGCGCGAAACCAGGGTGTCGATGACGGAGGGAATGAAGTGGTGGTACGCGCCGGCGCCCAGAAAGTAGCCGAAATCCTCGGCGCAGGCGTTCCTGCGGGCCATGGACTTGAAGTCGGCCAGAAGCGACGATTCGGAAAGCGGCTCCGGCAGATCCAGCGGCCGGCCCAGGCGGACTCCCACCGGGATGGACTCGAACAGGTCCTCCGTCTTCTCCACGCCGATGGCCTGGAGCATGTGTTGCCTTTCTTGCGGGGTCAGGGAAATGTAGCGCATGGGTCAAGCGGATCAGTGCCCGGATTCCTCGGCCAGGAACGCGGCGTACTCCTGGGCGGACATGAGCCCGTCCAGCTCGGCGGGGTCGCCCAGTTCCACCTGGATCATCCAGCCCTCGCCGTAGGGGTCGTCGTTGACCAGCTCCGGCTGATCTTCCAGGGATTCATTGACCTCGGTGACTGTCCCCGAAACCGGGCTGTAGAGGTCGGAGACGGCCTTGACCGATTCCACGGTGCCGAAGACGTCATCACCGCCCAATTCGTCGCCCGTCCGGGGGAGTTCGACGAAAACCACGTCGCCGAGTTCATCCTGGGCGTGATGGGTGATTCCCACGCGGCCCCGGCCCTCCTCAAGGACACGGATCCATTCATGTTCCCTGGTGTATCGAAGCCCTTCCGGGATCGTCATATTCTCTTCCTTCCGGTTTTGGGGGCCCGAACCGCCGGGCACCCACCCCGTTGGGGGGCGTCCACTATTTACCCAACCGGGCTCGATGATTCAACACCGATCAGCGGCGCCGGTAGAAGGGCGTCTTCACCACGACGGCCGGAAGAATGCGTCGCCGGTTTTGGATCTCCAGCTCTTGTCCGGGGACGGCCTTCTCCACCGGGAGATAGGCCAATCCGATGCTCTTCCGGCCCGACGGCGAATAGCTTCCGCTGGCGACCTGTGAGGTTCGGATTCCATCGATGAGCACCGGGTCGTGGTCGCGTGCGATGCCTCGTCCGGTAATTTCGAATCCGGCCAGCTTTCTTGCCGGTCCCTCCTGCCGGATTCGATACAGGGCCTCCCGCCCCATGAACGGCCCCTGATCCATGTCGACGATCCAGCCCAGGCCCGCTTCCCAGGAATTGGTGGTCTCGTCGATGTCGTTGCCGTAGAGCAGGTATCGGACCTCCAGCCGAAGCGTATTGCGGGCCGCGAGGCCCGCGGGCTGGATGCCCGCGGGTCCGCCGGCGTCCAGAAGGTCGTTCCAGACCTTGGCGGCCTTCTGCGGCGACACGTACAACTCGAAGCCGTCCTCGCCGGTGTACCCGGTGCGGGAGACCAGGCAGTCGGCATCGGCGACTCGTCCCAGGGTGAACCGGTAGTACGACAGGGAGTCCAGGTCCAACCGCGTCAGACGTTGCAGGATCGCCTGGGACCGGGGGCCCTGAAGCGCCAGTTGAGCGTATTCGTCACTGGCGTCCCGGATCTCGACATCTCCCTTCCGGTGCTCAAGCAGCCATTGGACGTCCTTCTCCCGGTTCGAAGCGTTCACGCACAGGAGCAGATGTCCGGCATGGATCCGGTAGATGACGATGTCGTCGACGAAAGTCCCTCCGGGGTAGAGCAGAGCCGAATATTGAGCCTGTCCCTCCTCCAGGCGCGACAGGTCGTTGCAGGTCATCTGCTGGGTGAATTCCAGGGCGTCCGGGCCCCGGATCTCGATCTGCCCCATGTGACTCACGTCGAAGAGTCCCGCTGCCGTCCGGACCGCAAGGTGTTCCTTGAGGGCGCCTGCATACTGGACGGGCATCTCCCAGCCGGCGAAATCCACCATCCGGCCGTTCCGCTCCAGGTGTGCGTGGTAGAGAGGAGTCCGCTTCATTCGGAGGACCCGGCGGAGACACGGCGAAAGCGGGACTGCTGCGTCGCCGCGGAAAAGAAGATCACGCCCAGGGACCTGAAAGCTCCGGCGTCGTCAGTTTCACCCACCACGACCCCCAGATCCTGGTCGCGCCCCAATACCGACTGGAAGTCGTACTGGGCATTCAAGCCCCTCAGGTGCATGTCGCCGTCATCGGTGGCAGGCGGCTCCAGGACGATCCTGGCTCGGACGGTGGGACCGGCCTCATGGACGCTGAGGACCCGGAAATCCCCACCGGCCAGGTGGTTGAACTGCTCGGTGATCTCCACCGCCTCGGCCAATCCGGGAGTGGACGGTCCGGAGAAAAAGATGTTGTAGAAGATGAAGGCGGGCAGGGCCAATCCCATGAGAATCATCACTCCCGCGGCACGCGACATCAGGTCTTTCATTCTATACAAGTCGGTGTCATTCCGGCATGCGAGTCGACGCGCCATCCGGCCCCGACGGCTTCTCGCGGTCGCGCAATAACCCGGCGAATACGGCGCCGTCGCCGCGTCTGAACCTTCCGGAACTCTCCATCGTCTATCCAAACAGGCAGATCGAGGTTGATCTGGCGAGGTCTGAAACAGTTCGCAGGGAGGATCGAAATGGATAGATCGGATGACAGGAAACAGTTTGCGGATCCGTTGCTGGCGGCGGTGGGCGGAGACCCTGACCGGGAGCCGGTTCCGGCCCCACACCGGGCAGCTCGCCTCGCCGGAGCGGTGATCTGGACGATGGTCGGCATTGGCCTGGGTCTGGGGGGATACCTCTTCTGGGACACGCACCAGGAGATCCAGCGTCTCAACCAGGACCTGACGGACAGCGAGTCGCGGTTGGATCAGATGAAGCGAATCCTGGAGAGTTCCGGCGAAAAGATCAGGACGCTGGAGGAAGGGGCGACCCGGCGCGGGAACCGCATCCAATCCCAGGACAAGGAGCTGAGCCAGTATCGGGATCTGTTCCAGGGCCTGAAGTCGGAGCAGGATCAGCAGACTCAGGGTCTGAAGTCGTTGGCGACGAACAAGGCGGACCAGGAGGACATGACGAAGCTCCAAGGTGAAACCGAGGGGCTCCGGAAAGCGAACGAGGGCGTCCGTAAGCAGGTGGACCAGGTCTCGGCCGGTCTGACCAATCTGACGGAGATCGCCGGCGTCAACCGGGCCGGCTTGGCCAATTCAAAGCGGAGACTCGACCGGCTGGACCGCGATCTGGACTCCACCAGCGACCGCCTGGCTGAGCTCTCCCGGTCTCTGGAGCGGGAAAAGATCGAATTCGAGCTGCAGGAAAAGGGAGGATTCATCAAGGTTCTCGACGTTCATCTGAATCTGCGGGACGCCAACGCCAAGAAACAGCGGTTCGATCTGGACATCTACGTGGGCCGCAAGCGGATCCAAAAGAAGCGCCAGTACGCCAACGAGCCGGTCTATTTCTTCGTGGACGGGGTCGACAAGCCCTACGAAGTGGTCATCACCCGTATCGTTCGGAATCAGGTCGCCGGCTACCTCACGGTCCCGGCCGCCTGATCCCGTCGCGCCGTTGGAGGGGGGACTCTCCTGTCCCCCCCGAATCGGAGGCTGGAAAGCCTCCGTTCCTGTCTGTTGGCTATTGATCCGGTGACGATTCCACCGCGATCGTCCCCAAATCCCTCACCC
Source organism: Acidobacteriota bacterium (assembly GCA_028874215.1). Classification (NCBI taxonomy): domain Bacteria; kingdom Pseudomonadati; phylum Acidobacteriota; species Acidobacteriota bacterium. Next base: position 90,804 of record JAPPLF010000093.1, on the reverse strand, counting down.
ACCCATCCCGGCGCGTCCAATCCGCAATTCGCAGCGGCACCCCTCGAGGGTGCCGTCTTTCGTTTGAACGACCGGGTTCCACCGGAATCCAATTGGAGATCGCCTGTACGAAAGAACCGGAGGCCGCAATCACGCGAAGAATGGGCGAAATGGCGGCTGCGTAGCGGAACGATGCGGAATCGTCACCGCCGAGGTCAGTCCGAATCCGAACTGGAGTAGTATCCCTGCCGCGTGCGCGTCACCAGGTCCGGACGATCCCGGATCTCGACCCGGATGGAGCGCCACGACCGGTCCCGCTGCGGCTGGGGAACGTTGTAGGCCAGCAGATAGCGAACCCGGAGATCGTCCGCGATCTCCGAGAAGATCGTCTCCATCTCCTGGATCCGCCGTGGCGAGTAAAACCGGGCGCCCGTCTGGTCGGCGATGCTGGCAAGTTGCCGGCGCGCCTGGAGGTAGACGTTCCGGTCCTCTTGCTTGATGGAGATGGTCGGACGCCTGCGCTGTGGAATCTTCTGAAGAAGGCCTCCCAACATCCCGCGCGGCCTCGGCCCGACGTTGTTCCGGTGATCCAGGAAGATGGGATAGATCAAGGAATCCGACTCCCGGATCTCTCCGAACAGTTGTCCGAAAGTGGTGCTGGAACCCTCGGCGTGGTTTCCGGTGAGCTGGTTGTCGATGCCGTCCGTAAAGACCACGATGGCTTGGCGCGCGTGGCTTCCGTCCGAGTACTCGGTCAATGAGTCCATGAGGGCGTCGTAGAGCGCCGTCCCGCCGCCGGAGTAGATCCCGTCAATAGCGGTGCGCACCTTCTCGCGATCGCTGGTGAAGGGAAGGATCAGCCAACTGCGGGAATTGAAGGTGGCGATCGCGATCTGGTCGTTGTTCCTGATTTCACGGGAGAAGTCGGCCGAAGCCCGCTGGAGCATGTCCAGATGGGGCCGCGTGCTTCCGCTCACGTCCAACAGCAGGAGCACCCGGAAGGGCGCCTCGGTGGGTTCGAACTTCTCGACGGTCTGGAGCACGTCGTCTTCGTAGACCAGGAAGTCGTCCCGCGTCAGGTTTGAGACGCTCCGGTTGTTGCGCGGGTCCCGAACCGAGACGTTCAGGTAGACCCAGTTCACCAGGACCTTGAGAGAGTATCCGGGACCCGGAGCCTTTACTTGAGTGCGCACCGGATCGCCGGGTTCCGCAGGCTCGTCCGGTTCGTCGGGATGAGGATTCTCCGCAACCGGCCGCGGAACCTCTCGTTCCTGATTCTCCTCCGGCACATGGGAAATGCCTTGGACTCCAGCCGGGGGAAGCAACGGTTCGACCGGCACTTGGTCGACTCTCTTCGGCGGTTTTCGAAAGCCGTCGGGCCGGAAGATCTTGCAGAGCACGTTGCCACTGAGGCTGCTGGCGTAGAGCAGAGGCCCCCCGACCCCGAGGTTCCTCTGCAGGGACCCATTCTGCAATTCAAGTTCCCCGTTCCAGGAGAGGGTGCCGCCGGCTCGGATCCATCCACGGAGGTCCAGATCCGGGCTCAGTTGGCAGGTGATTTTTCCCCCGAAAGACTCCAGACGGATGTCGCCGCGGGGTTGGGTTCCAGTCCGAAAGAGGATGTCGCCGCTCTGGGTGCGAAGAGATACGGAAGAGGTCACGTCCTCCGAGGTCAACAGTCCGGAGAGAGTCCAGGCCTGCACCGGACCTTCCAACCCGTGGAGTTCGATGGCACTATGGGTTCCCCACACCAGGATGCCGAGCGAGCGTGGAGCATGAATCTCCAGGTAGGCGGATTCGGACACGTGATCGTCGAATCGAACCGAGATCTGCGTCTGCTTGGGGCCTTCCCGGGTCACGAGGGCGATCTTGTCCAGACGATTCGGATCGGAAGCCAGCTTCCGAAACCGGAGCTTGACCCGGTCGCCGTCCCAACCCCGGATGAACGTTCGCCCGAAATCGTTGTGGACCTGAAGCGTTCCACCCGCCGCCACCGAAAGCAGTTGCTCCCCGGTGGATTCGGATGCCCGGGAGGCAGGGGTCAGGAACAGGGCGACGATGAGGAGTGGAATTGCAGCGCCTGAGATTCGTTTCAACCTTTCGTCTTCCTGATTTCATCTATCTAGACGAGGGGGCCGCGTATTGGGTTCAGCGGCAGCGAGAATTGGTGACCGGTTAGAATTCCGGATCATGGAGTGCTGGCATATGTGGAAGAAGCCGGGAATGTTTCTGGGACTGATGGTCTGGGCCCTCACAGCAGGTTCCGTGGCTGCAGAGGGATCCCGGTATTTTCTCTATCTGTCCGATCAACGTGTCGTGACGGTGGAATTGCTGGACCCCGCGATGGCGATCCTGAATTTCATCAACCTGGGGGACAGCTTCGAAGCCGTGCGCGCTTACGAGTTGGTGCTGGTGGACGCGGAGGGCCGAACCGGCCAGGGACACCTGATCGTCCGGGAGGATCCGCCCAGCCCGAGGGACGTCTACCAGGTGAGCGGCCTGATCAAGCCCCACTCCTTTCTGGGATACAACATTGCGGGGCGGTATCACTTCGCGACGCCGCCGGACAGGTGCTACCTCAAGGTGGGAGGACGCATTCTGGAACTGGAACCCTTGACCGGGGAACAATTCGACCAGTTGGCCTCCATGGTGACCGAGTTGGATTTGAAGGCGGCCAATTCGGCCGCCATGGTGCGGGACATCGGTTTCACCCGGGGATATGGAATTCTCCACAAGGCCTCGGACATCGACGCCCGGCTGCGCGGGTACTTTCCCGACTCGGAGGTCATTCCCACCGTTCTCGCGGAGGGCTCCGAACCGAAACTCCCGAGCGCCGCCGCCCACCTGAAGGATCCGGTCGTGGTGGTCGTCAGCGTCATGATCAGTCCCTGGGGAGGCGTCTACGACCTTGAAGTGGTGGAGGGCGTCGACGAGAAGCTGGACCAGATGGCCCTCGACACGATCCGCAACTCCTGGCGCTTCCTGCCGGCCATCTCCAAGGGAGAGATCGTCACCAGCGAGCTGACGCTGAACGTGCGGTTCCGGAGGTAGTGACGGCGGCTGTTCGAGCCGGTACGGCCGATGCTGTCCGTATGTCGGGGCACCCCCTTGTGGGTGCACACTTGCCTCGCAAGCGAAACATCACCCCTGGTAAGGCGAAATCGTTGGCCAGGCCCCTCGAACGCGCCCGAAGTGGCGTGTCAGCCGGGGAAAATCGGGCGAAGCCGGATCCGGGGTCCGAGGCCTTAGATCCGGTAGGAGATAGAGGCAGCCCACCTCTTCAGGAGGGAGCTTGTTCAGGGTCGTTGTGGCCGCTTCGACCGCTGCGATCCAGCGCAGCTTCAGTCTCCTGAGATCAAGCGGCTTCCTCAAGCTGAGGCGATCGAGATCCGTTTGCCGGTAGGCGACGTGCCGTCCCATTTGGTCCAGCAGGAACTCCGGCGTGAAGCCGGGGTCTTTGCCGCTGGCCGCCCATACCAGAGCGCCAAGCGAAAGATACGTGTCGTGCAGGTGCAACACATCCACGAAGTCGCGAATCTCACTGCGTCCCGCCAGGGCCAGAACCTTGTTGGTCGCAGCGTCGGCGTCATGTAGCCGATAACCGCAGAGGTCGTCCGTTTGGACCGGGAAAAAGCGGAACGCGCTGTCGTAAGCCCATTCCATCTTCAACTGCTGGTCGGCGATTTCCACAAGACCTCGTTGGAATGTTGAGGTGCGCAGTAGCCATGAGAACGCGTAACCGGCATGCCGAAGCGATCTGGCATCCGCCGCCGCGCTCCGGGCAATGCTGTCGTCCAGGTCGTGGAACAGATTGATATCGTCTGAGAATCGTGGCGAATCGGCGTCTCGATGGAGGACCGTAGCGCCGGCAACGTCGTTTTCCGGGCTGCGATTCGAGGCGATCCGGCGCAGGATTTCGGCTTGTGCAGAGGTTAGCGGCATAGCTTCGCGGCGAGCAGAAATCCCGCATGGCCGCCGTTCTTTCTCAGGCCATCGACAATCATGGGGAGGTCTGCCCGCGTTATTTCCAGGTCAACGCGCAGGTACCAGAAGCACTGCCCGTGGAATCGCCGAAATGCCCACCTCGCCGTGCGCAAACGCGCCTCGTCGGTTGGATCGGGCGATGTCCGCGATGGTTCCTCTGGAGTGGAAACGCGCCGTTGCACTGCATCGGTCTGCATGACGAATCTCCTTCGGGCGCCAGCCCGGTTTCCAACGTTTCTCGAAGTTTACCTGTCCGCACAATTTGTCGTGGAGAATCGGCTATGGTTAGCCTTGGCGGGACCGGGAAAGGGACGGTCCCCTTCTGCCCGGTCCTGTCCGGACAGAGTCCCAGTTCTCCACCATGACCCCGAATCCATCCCTCCTTTCGGAAGCGACCCGGATCGGCCGGTTGCGGTGGCGGACGTTTGATCTCCCTTGTTCACCGAAGTAACCTGCGCTCATGCCGAGACGCCGACTGCCCATCGGCATCCAGACCTTCCGCAAGATTCGGGAGCAGAATTGCTACTACGTCGACAAGACGCCTTATATCCGCAGGCTGCTCGGTCAGGGCGCGCACTACTTCCTGTCGCGGCCGCGCCGCTTCGGTAAGAGCCTGTTCCTGGACACTCTGAAGGAGCTCTTCCAGGCCAACGAACCGTTGTTCGAGGGGCTGGACATCCACGACGGCTGGGACTGGTCGGTCCGCCATCCGGTATTGAATCTGAGCTTCGGCGGCGGGAATTTCAAGGAGCCCGGCTACGTCGAGGCGAATCTCATGGAGCAGCTTGACGCCGCCGAGCGCCGCGCGGGTGTGGTTGCCCACTACGCCACGGCGGCCGGACGTTTTGCCTCCCTGATCGAGGCCTTGCATCGACAGGCCGGCCATCCCGTGGCAGTGCTTATCGACGAATATGACAAGCCGATTCTGGATGCGCTGGAGGCACCGGAGACCGCTCGTGCCAATCGCGACTTTCTGCGTGGCCTCTACGCGGTCGTCAAGGACAGGGACGCGCACATCCGGTTCAGCTTCATCACCGGAGTGAGCAAGTTCTCCAAGGCAAGCCTTTTCTCCGGCCTCAATAATCTCCAGGACATCACTCTGGACCGGCGCTACTCTGCCATCTGTGGCTATACCGAGTCGGATCTGGACACGGTGTTCGCGCCGGAACTCCCGGGCCTCGACCGTAAGGAAATCCGCGACTGGTACAACGGCTACAGTTGGTTGGGCCAGGAAAAAATCTATAACCCCTTCGACATCCTCCTGCTCTTCGACAGTCGCAGATTCGGCGCCTATTGGTTCGAAACCGGTACGCCGACCTTTCTGGTCGAAACGCTCTTCAAGCGTCGGGTCAGCGCGCTGGCGTTGGATGACATGGTGGGGAGCGGCGATCTGCTTTCGACCTTCGACGTGGATGAAATGGCAACGGAAGCGCTGCTTTTCCAGACTGGGTACCTCACTATCACCGGGACCGAGGATCTTGGTGGGGAGCTTCTCTATCGATTGGGCTATCCCAACCGTGAGGTCCGGCAGAGTCTGAACCGCAGCCTCTTGCGTCACTTGGTGCGGGACTCGTCGCGGCAGATGGCCAACAGCGTCCGCCTGTACCGGTTGTTGGAGGCCAACGACTTCTCCGGGCTCGAGAAACTGTTTCATGCGTTCTTCGCCAGCATTCCCTATGACTGGTACACGAACAACGACATCGCCGACTATGAGGGCTACTACGCGAAGGTCGTCTACTCCTATTTCGCGGCTCTCGGTCTTGACATCACCGTGGAGGACAGCAGCAGCCACGGGCGCCTGGACATGGCGGTCCGTTTCAACGGCAACGTCTACCTGTTGGAGTTCAAGGTGGTGGAGTTCGAGCCGGAGGGCGGCGCGATGGCACAGTTGAAGTCCAAACGGTACGCGGACAAGTACCGTGGGTCAGGACAGCCGATCTATCTGATCGCCGTGGAGTTCAGCAAGGAGTCTCGCAACCTGGCGGCGTTCGAGGTGGAGCGTGCTTGACGGACAAAGATCCCCGGCTACGAACGTCTTGTGAAGTTCCGGCAGACGGGAGTCGATCCCTGGGAGGAAGACCCCGCCGAGCTCAAGGAATGGTACGGCCACTGGGACCCGGAGACGTTCGATCTTGAGCAGGCCAGGACCCACTTTGCCTGGCCCGCCAGCAGTACCTGACGGCAGTCCTGGGAAAGCGCGAAACCGGGGATGGAACTCTTCCGAAACCGGGCGGCGAAGAATTGTCAACGCTCGCCCTGGTCGTAGTGTTCGCGGCACTGTTCTTTCACAATCGTCTCCGAGCACCCTTCTGGTCGAAATAGTTGCAGATGGCCGCGAACAGTCCCGGGATGGTGGATTCCCGGGATTCGACCGCTATTTGGATTCCATGCTCGCAGGCCGTTGCCGCCGTGATGGGTCCGATGGCGGCGCAGGGAACGGACCGAACGCCGTCCGGATCGGTCGCCAGATTCATCAGATGGCGGACGGTGGACGAACTCGTGAAGGTGATGAGATCGGGTGCGCCCGCTTCGAGGGCCTGCTTGAGCGCCACTCGACTCTCCTCAGGGACCACCGTGTCGTAGACGGGAACTACCTCCACCTGAGCGCCGTGGCGGGTCAGTTCCCGGGGCAACAGGGAGCGGGCCTGGCTGGCTCTTGGAATCAGTATATTCAGGCCTTCGATCCGGTTCGAGTGAAGTTCCAGAAACGCCTCCAGGACGCCCTCCGCCTGGTAGCGCACCGGCACCAGGTGAACCTCCCGGCCGAACCGTTCCACTCGCCGGGCCGTGGCCGGTCCGATGGCGCAGATTCGGGGGGGCGGTCCATCCTTCCCGGACATGGGAGCGTCCGACTCCCGTGCCCGTGAGAGGAAAATCTCGGCCCCGTTGACGCTGGTGAAGAAGAGCCAGTCGAACCGGTGGGCCCTGGCGATGCATGGATCCAGCTCCCGGTTGGGCCGGGGCACGATCTCGATGGACGGGATCTCCACGACGTCGGCGCCGGCTTGGCGCAGGAGCCGGGAGAACTCGCTCGCTTGCGTGCGGCTCCGGGTCACCAGGATCTTTCGTCCTTCCAACGGACGGCTCATGCCGGCCCCCTTTCCTCCAATTCGCGAAGGATTTCGCCGCCTCCCCGGGAGAGGATCGACTCGGCGGCGTCGAGGGCCATCTGCGGAAGCTCCTGTTCGGGTCCGTGGACGCGGTGGCGGAGACTGATGGGCCGGTAAGGGCTGGCCAGGACGGCCTGAAACTCGCTGCCGTCGGACGTGAGGGAGGCATGCGCCCCCATGGGAACCTGGCAGCCTCCGCCCATTCGCTCCAGGAACCGCCGTTCGGCGTCGGTGCAGACGCGGGTCGGAGGATGGTCGAGGGCAGCCAACAGGTCCCGGGTCTGCCGGTCGCCGCACCGGCATTCCACCGCCAGGGCGCCCTGTCCGATGGCGGAAAGCATCTGGTCCTGGGAGAAGGTGAATGCGATCCGGTCTTCCAGGCCGAGTCTCTTCAAACCGGCGGCCGCCAATACGATCCCGTCCAGGCGTTGCTCTTCCATCTTCCGGATTCGCGTGCCCACGTTCCCCCGCAGAGGTAGGATCTCCAGGTCGGGACGAAGTAGCCGCAACTGGACGGTCCGTCTCAGTGAACTTGTGCCGATCCGGCCGTTTCGGGGGATCTCCCTTGGACTTCGAACGGCGAGCGAGGAAACCAGCGCGTCCCTTGGGTCCTCACGTTCGGGAATGGCGGCCAGGCAGAGCCCCGGGGGCAGCTCGGAGGGCAGGTCCTTGAGGCTGTGGACCGCCAGGTCGATCTCCTCCCGGAGGAGGGCATCCTCGATCTCCTTGACGAACATCCGCTTCACCGAGAGTCCCGCGAACTGCGGTTCGGGCCGCGGTTGGTCTCCGCTGGTACGGATCACCCGGATCCGGGTCGTGACGCCGGGGTGGCGCCGCTCCAGTTCGCGGCAGACGATCTCGGCCTGCCGCAACGCCAGGGGGCTGCCCCGCGATCCCACGCGGATTCGCGTCATTCCCCTTTGTCCAGACCGAATGCCTGCTTGATCATCTGGATGTTGTGCAGGCGCCGCTGCGGGTCCTGCGCCGGCGACTTGATCTCCATGATGATGGGGTGCGCGATGCGGCGGGCCGTCTTGCGGAGAATCTGTTCCATCCGGTTGGAGTCGGCGTCGGTCATTCCCTGGCGGCTCTGTTCCAGTTGAGCCAGGCAGATCTCTTCGAGGCGGCCTCTCAGGTCGGCGATGAGCGGGCCGAGGCTCATGGAAGCGATGCGCTGCATGTGGCGCTCGGATTCCCGCCGGACGATCTCCTCGGCCAGCTCGGCTTCGCGCCGGCGTTCCCGCAAATTGGCCCCGATCACCGTCTGCAGGTCGTCGATGTCGTAAAGGAAGACGTTTTCGATCTGGTTCACCCGGGGGTCCACGTTCCTGGGGACCGCAATGTCGATGATGAACAGGGGCGCGTATTTGCGCCGGTGGACCGCGTCATTGACGGTCTCGGGACCCAGGATGTAGGAGTCGGAACTGGTGGAGACCAGCAGGATGTCCGACTCGGGCAGGCGCTCTTCCAGGTCGGCCAGAGGAATCGACGTGGCGCCGAAAAGCGAAGCCAGTTGCCGGGATCGCGCCTCGGTCCGGCTGGCGACGAAGACCCGGGAGATCCCGGAGCGGACCAGGCTGCGGGTGGCCAGTTCGGCCATCTTGCCCGCGCCCAGCAGCAGAACCGACTTGCCCTTGAGACTGCCGAAGATCTTCCGGGCCAGCTCCACCGCCACCGAACTGACCGAAACCGCGGATTGGGAGATGCCGGTATCGGTCCGGACCCGTTTGGCGACCCGAAACGCCGACGGAAGAAGGGCCTTCAGCGCCGTTCCCGCGGCTCCCGCCTGCCCCGAAACGGCGTACGCCTGTTTCAACTGTCCCAGGATCTGGGCTTCTCCGGGAACCATGGAGTCGAGGCTGCTGGCCACCCGGAAAACGTGTACGACGGCATCCTGCTCCCGCAGGGCGTACAGGTATTGCTCAAGCGAATCGGGCTCCAGCGAGTGGTAACGGTAAAGGAAGTCCTTGATGCCGTCGATGGTCTCTGCGTCGTCTCCACCCTGGGCCAGAACTTCGACCCGGTTGCAGGTCGAAAGGATCATGCTCTCCCGCAACTGGTAGTCGCGGCGCAACGCCTCCAGGGCCGACGCGACCGCTTCCTCGCGGAAGGCGACCCGTTCCCGAATTTCGATGGGAGCCGTCTTGTGGCTCAATCCGACCAGGACAGGATGCATGTTCGAGGTCTCTCCGCTCCGCTTGTGGAGGGGAACGATGGGGCTAGAACTGGTGAAGGCCTCCAAAGTAGCTGGCGCCCAGATAGGTGAACAGCACCCACAGGAATCCGGCCATGCTCACCACCGCGGCTCTCTTTCCCCGCCAGCCCGCCGTCAGCCGCAGGTAGATCAGAGCCAGGTAGATGCACCAGGTGACCATGGCCGATACGACCTTGGGATCCTTGTGCCATCCGTTGACCCAGTCCTGCTCGGCCCAGACGATCCCCGTCAGGAGCCCGGCGGTCATGAAGGAAAAGCCGGCCACCAGGAACTTCAGGAACAGGTCGTCCAGCGTGGTCAGGGAAGGGAGCTGATAGTAGAAGGTCTTGGGTTTCTTGTTCTTGAGCTCGCGTTCCTCGAACACGTAGAGGACGCCCGCCACGAAAGTGACCAGAAACATGCCGTAGGCCAGGAACATGAGCGGCGTATGCACGTAGAGCCAAGCGCTGCTAAGCATTGGTTTTATGGGCGAGGCCTTCAGAAAGACCGTGCCCAGCATCAGTGCCGCCACCGCCGGCAGCAGAAAGGTGCTCAGGGCCCGGATCCGGTACCGGACGTAGGAAACGAAAAAGCACAGGGAGACGGTCCAGGCAAAAAACCCCAGGGAATCGCGAAGACCGGTGAGCGGAAAGTGTGCCGTCTCCACCGCGGAAGCGATGAGGAATCCGGAGTGCAATCCGAAGCCGATCCCCACCGTGACGACCGCAATTCGAAAGAGGGCTGCCTTGTTGGCGAAGAAGACGAGAGTGCTGAATGCGAGTCCGGCCACATAAAATGCAAAGGCGGTGTTGAAAAGGAGGCCGCTCACGGGGGGCCATTATAGTAGAGCCGCGACTTTCCTGTCGCCGACGAGAGGCCACAGGAAAGTCGCCTGGCCCAGTCGGCGACAAGAATGTCGCCGCTCCGGAGTCGCCTTTCCCCCGGTTGCGAGACGGGGGTATCTGGTAAATCATGGGCGTCGCTTTCGAATGCGGACGGCGGCCGCGGCAATAGGGAGGCCGAAAACGTGACCAAGAAACGGGTTTTCAGCGGCATGAGGCCGACGGGACGGTTGCACCTGGGACACCTCATCGGCGCCCTGGACAACTGGGTCGGCATGCAGGAGGAGTACGACTGCATCTACGGAATCGTGGATTGGCACGCGTTGACCTCCGAGTACCAGGACACCCGCGCGGTCCAGGACAACGTGATCGAGATCGCCATCGACTGGATCGCGGCCGGCCTCGATCCTGAAAAATCGGTCCTGATGATCCAGTCCCTGGTGCCGGAGCATGCCGAGCTCCATCTGCTCTTGTCCATGGTGGTTCCCGTGCCCTGGCTGGAGCGGGTTCCCACCTACAAGGAGCAGGTCATGCAGTTGCGGGAGAAGGACCTCTCCAACTACGGCTTCCTGGGATATCCGGTTCTGCAGGCGGCCGACATCATGATCTACAAGGGCGAAGTCGTGCCCGTGGGCGAGGATCAGGTTTCCCACCTGGAGCTGGTGCGGGAGATCGCCCGGCGCTTCAACCACTTCTTCGGCCGCGTCTTTCCCGAACCCCAGGCCAAACTCACCACCACGCCGCGGCTGCCGGGCACCGATGGCCGGAAGATGAGCAAGAGCTACGGCAACGTGATCCAGTTGTCGGAAGACCCGGGCAAGATTCGCCGCAAGGTCATGACCATGGTCACCGACCCGGCGCGGGTGCGCCGGACCGACCCGGGCGACCCTGAGGTGTGTCCGGTCTTCGACCACCACAAGGTCTTCACGCCGCTCGAGGGACAGGAATGGGCGGCGCAGGGTTGCCGGACGGCGAAGATCGGCTGCATCGACTGCAAGCGCCGGCTGCTCGAAGGAATGATCCCGGTCGTGGAGCCTTTGCACCAGAAGCGCGTCGAATTGGAGAAAGACCGGGAGAGCGTGAAGGAGATCCTGGTGGAGGGCAGCCGGCGAGTTCGGGGCCGCGCCCGGGAGACCTTGGGGGAGGTGCGTCAGGCCATGAATATAAATTACGACCGGCGTTCGCAATGGTGACCGAGACGGAGACTTGCCAGGTTCAGCTCGATGTCTTCGAGGGCCCGCTGGACCTGCTGCTCCACCTGATCCGGACCCAGGAACTGGACATCCGGGACATTCCCATCGCCCGGGTGACCCGGCAATACCTGGACTACCTGCAGTTGATGCGGGATCTGAACATGACCGTGGCCGGTGAATACCTGGTCATGGCGGCCACGCTGATCCACATCAAGTCCAGAATGCTCCTCCCCGAAGACGACTTGTCCGAGCCGGAACCGGAGGAAGATCCCAGGGAGGAACTGGTCCGGGATCTGCTCCAATACGAGCAGTTCAAGAAGGCGGCCCACCTGCTCCACGAAAAGGAGATCCTGGAGCAGTCCTCCTGGACCCGGGGAACGAACGAGTTCGCGGAGGAGGAAAAGGAGATGGTCGTGGTCGATCTCTTCGACGTGGTCCGGGCGTTTCACCGGATCGTGAACCGGTACAAGGACCGGATCCTGGTGGAGATCGATCGGGACGACGTGACGCTGGACGGCAAGATCGACGAGATTCGCCGGCTCCTCCAGTTGGAGGGCGAGTTCTTCTTCTCACTCTTCTTCAAGCGGGGCATTTCCCGGCGCCACCTGGTGGTTGCCCTCATGGCGCTCCTGGAACTGGTCCGGCTGGGCGAGATTCGACTCTTCCAGAAGGGCGCCTTTCAGGACATTCGAATCGTGGCATGTTGAAGGATCCGCTCGCTTCACAGATCCTGGCGGTTCTCTTCGTCGCCAAGGAACCCGTATCCATCCCTCAACTCCACCAGGTCTTTCCGGAGACTTCCTCCCAGGACCTTTCCAGGCTCGTGAGGGAGGTGGCGAAAGAGTTCAATACGGTTCAGGACTCGGTGGAGATCCGGCAGGTCGCCGGAGGCTACCGGATGAACAGTCATGCCCGGCACCACGAGACCATCCGCCGGTATCTGAAGAGCCGGCCTTCGGCGCGGCTCTCGCTGGCCGCACTGGAGACGCTGGCGGTCATTGCCTACAAGCAGCCGGTGACCATGCCCGAGATCGCCGAGATCCGGGGGGTGAAGGGAACCTCGACGATTCGGACCCTGCTGGAGAAGAAGCTCATCGAGGCTCAGGGCCGCAAGAAGACGGTGGGACGCCCGATCCTGTACGGCATCGGACGGCAATTCCTGGTCCACTTCGGCCTCAACGATCTGAGCGAGCTTCCGACTCTCGCCGAGTTCGAGGAGATTCTTTCCAGCTAGAAGATTCCCGGGGCGGCGGTTTCCCAGCCGCCGATTCTTGAGTTGCCGGACCAGGCGATTAGGAAATCGCCCTTCCGGCCGGAGCGGCGGTTTCCTAACCGCCGAACGCCGATGCAGCAGTCGAACGCGCGAGGAGCCGCTGAAGGACGGGGGGACAGGAAAGTTCCCCCTCGTGGCGCGTAAGATCTACCCGGAACGATGTGGCGTCTGCAGAAAATCATGGCCCACGCCGGCCTGGCTTCCCGGCGGAAGTCGGAGGAGTTCATCCTCCAGGGCCGAGTCACGGTCAACGGAAGAGTCGTCGACCGGCTGGGAACGCGGGCGGATCCGGCCCGGGACGAGATCCGGATCGACGGTGTCCTGCTGCGTCCGGAGAAGACCGAATACTACATCGTGAACAAGCCGCGCGGCGTCCTGAGCGCCGTCTCCGATCCCCGCGGCCGGCCCGTCGTCACCAGGTTGGTCCCCTCCCGGGTCCGGTTGGTTCCCGCGGGCCGGTTGGACTTTCAAAGCGAGGGCCTGATGCTGCTCACCAATGACGGGGACCTGGTCCGAAACGTCACCCGTGCCGGTGGGCTGGAGAAGGTCTACCACGTCAAGGTGGCGCGGTCCCCGTCGCCGGCCGCGCTCCGGCGCCTCCAGCGCGGGATTCGTGCCAAGGGTAAACGGATGGCGGTCCACCGCATCCGATTGCTGGAGCCGGGAAACAACCCCTGGTACGAAGTGGTTCTGGTGCAGGGCAGGAACCGGCAGCTCCGGATCATGTTCGGGGTCGTCGGCCACCTGGTCATGAAGCTGAGACGGGTCGCCATCGGCCCGTTGAGGCTGGGACGACTGGCGCCGGGGCAATACCGGGAACTTGCGGATTGGGAGGTCCGCCGGCTCAAGCGGGGGAATCGAGCGGCGCGCCGGAAGGGTGTCAGCCCCCGTCGTAGTAAACTGGCCAGGCGGCAAGCCGTGAAGCGAGGTTAGAAATCGCATGTTCACCGGAATCGTGCGGGAGACGGCCCCGATCAGGGAGCAGGAGATGGGGCCTTGGGGGGCGAGGCTGACCCTGCAATGCAGCCCCGGGCTCCTCGGGGCGTTGGAGATCGGTCACAGCATCAGCGTGGACGGCGTGTGCCTCACCGTATTTCGCATGAACGGGCAGGCCTTCCAGGTGGAGGCGACACCCGAAACCCTGCTCCGGACCAATCTTTCGGACAAGCGAACCGGAGATCCACTGAACCTGGAGCCGGCGGCGAAGCTTTCCGATTTCCTGGGGGGCCACCTGGTGCAGGGACATGTGGACGCGCCCGGACGCCTGGTCTCCAAGCTGCCCGAAGGGAACTCGTGGATCTTCCGGATCGAGGCGCCGGCGGAAGTGTTGCGCTACTGTACTTTCAAGGGAAGCATTGCCGTCAACGGCGTGAGCCTGACGCTGTCGGCGTTGAATTCCAAGGGCTTTGAGGCCACAATCATTCCCCACACCATGGCGGTCACCAACTTCGGGACGATGGCGGTCGGGGATCGAGTGAACCTGGAAGCGGATCTGATCAGCAAGTATGTGGAAACACACGTTCGTCACCATACTGGGCAGCCTGCTGATTTTTCCGGCTAGCTCGAAGGCGGCAGGCGCCGGATCCTTGGAGGTGGGGCCCAACTCGGTTCTCATCTACAAGAGCTACTCGGGTCCCGTGGAACGGGAGTGGATCCTGCGGTTGGCGCGTTTCGGTCCCGACGTGGTCCTGGAGTGGGAGTCCTTCGCCAATCAAGGAACCCTCCATCTCTTTCGCAACTCCGTGCTCAACGGGACCAGTTTCAGTCTCTTCGGACTCTTCGAGCCGGGTGTGGAAAAAGAGTCCAAGAAGGTCATGACGATCTGGTTTTCGCGGAAGACCTATGGAGAGCTCGTGTCCAAGGGCAGGACGCGAATCAAGGTGAACCGCTTTCCCCGCAAGCTCGAATTGCTGGAGGACGATCGTTTCCGGCTCAGTGTGAATCGGCGCCCGCACGAGGTCGCCGTCATACGGGCGGAGGATGATCGGGGCGCCGAATGGGTGTTGTTGAAGGACCCGGACAATCCCGTCCTTCTGGAATATACGGAACGCAAGTATCGTCTCGCCCTGGTCAGTTTTCAGACCCGGTCTCAGGTTTCGCTGCGTTGGCTTCGCCGGCTCCCGCCGGTGAAGTAAGGAAGAATTGTAGGAGCAGTCTTCAGACATGAGCCTGGATTCCATCGAGAACGCCATCGAGGACATCCACGACGGCAAGATGATCATCGTGGTGGACGAGGAGGACCGCGAGAACGAAGGTGACTTGACCATGGCGGCCGAAAGGGTGACGCCGGAGAGCATCAACTTCATGGCCACTCACGGCCGCGGCCTGATCTGCATGCCCATGACTCCAGAACGGCTGGATCGGCTGGAGATCCCTCTCATGGTCTCCAGGAACGAGTCGATGTACGAGACCGCCTTCTGCGTCAGCATCGAAGGCCGCCGGAACGTCTCCACGGGAATCTCGGCCGCGGACCGGGCCACCACCATTCTGACCGCCATCGACCCCAGAACACGTCCGGAAGACTTGATCCGGCCGGGGCACGTCTTCCCGCTCCGGGCCCGGCCCGGAGGCGTCCTGGAACGGGCCGGCCAGACCGAAGCGGCCGTGGATCTGGCCCGGATCGCCGGCCTCGACCCGGCCGGCGTCATCTGCGAGATCATGAACGAGGACGGCACCATGGCGCGGTTGCCCGACCTCCAGCGTTTCGCCGCGCGGCACGGCATCAAGATCGTATCGGTCGTCGACCTGATGAAGTTCAGGCTCCGGACCGAACGGTTCGTCAAACGAATCCAGGAGATTCCTTTCGAGTGCGAGCAGGGCCGGTTCCAACTGGTCCTGTATGAAAATGAGCTGGACGGGAACCGTCACGTGGTCCTGACCAAGGGCAGGGTGAACACCGATGAACCGGTCCTGGTTCGAGTCCACTCCGCTTTGTTGTTGGGAGACGTCTTTTCCGGATTGAAGCATGACTCGGGACGCGAACTGCGGAAGGCCCTGGAGTTGATCCAGGCCGAGGGCCGGGGAGTCCTGGTCTATCTCAGGTACACCGACAAGGAGGACCGGCTGTTGCGGGAGATCACCGGAGAGATCCAATATCCCGCCAATTTCCGGGACTATGGCGTCGGAGCCCAGATTCTGGCCGATCTTGGTCTACGCAACATCCGGGTGCTCACCAACCACCCCAAGAAAATCGTCGGCCTGGAGGGCTTCAACCTGAACGTGGTGGAGCAGTTGAGCATTCCCGTACGCCGTGCCGGAGACGGGCAAAAGGAACGGCGGGGAGTGGCGAGCGGGAAGTAAGGAGCGGGAGAAGGTACGCCGGAGCAGCACGATGGGGCCGCTCCGTCGTCGTCTACTTGTCTCTTTTTTCAGCCAGGTAGCCTCTCCGGTGGGCGACCTTGAGCTTGTCGATCTTGCCGTCCCCGTTGACGTCTACCTTCACTTCCACCTTGATCCGGCGCAGCTTCCCGTCCTTCTTGGTGTTGGTCGAGATATAGCCCAAGGAGTACTGGTTCCGCAGCAGATTCGCGATGGTCATAAAGATGTTGGGGAACTGGGTCACGAAGCGGGGAAAGAACGCCTCTCCTCCGGTGTACTTGGCCATCTCCTTCAAGACCACGTCGGCCTGGTAGAAGTCCATCCTCGTCGTGGTGGAAAAACGGTCTTCGTACCGGAGCCTCAGGTTCTGGCCGATGCTGATGGGATAGATCACCGCGTTGGTTCTCTTGACCTTGTCCAGGGCCTCTCCCATGTTCTTTCGGCTGAAGGTGTCGAGCCCGGTCGAGAGGAGCACGACGGCAGTCTTGCCTTCCGCCTCTTCGATTCGGTCCAGGACGTCGAAGATGGTGTCGTAGAGGTTGCTCTCCCGGAAGCCGGGATAATTCAGGCGCTGCAGGGCCCGATAGACCTCGAATTTGTCCTGGGTGAAGTCCACCAGGATTTCAGGCTTCAGGTCGTAGGCGACCACTGCGACCCAGTCATCCTTTCGCATGTTCTCCGCGAAGATCCGGGACCCGAGCCAAGCCTCGTAGAGCATCTCCCAGGGCAGGACGGCGCTGTATTCGGTCACGAGGACGGCCGTGATGGGAGCTTCGATGGGACTGAAGTGGGTGAGCTTCTGCTTCACCTTGTTTTCATAGACGTCGAAGTGTTCCTGCTGAAGCCCCTGGATCAGGTTTCCCTTGCGGTCACGGACCGTGACGTCCAACCGCACCTGATCGACCTCCACCGTCAGGGCGGCCCGGCCCTGGGGCCGGTCCCGCTCCTCCTCGATCCGGCGGGACTCGCGGTCGGATCCCTGGCTCGCGGCCAGGGCCGCCGTTGGCGCCGTTCCAACGATGACGAGGAGAGCAGCCAGCAACAGAAGTTTTGGCGTTAGTTTCATGGTTTCTCCCAGGCTTGAGGACGCCGGTTGGATTGCCTTCATATTAACATATGGGGAGCCTCCCGACCGGAATCGGCGCCGGTGACGAGTTCGCAAGTCCGACCGGATCGGCTCCTCATTCCTCATGCCTGCTCCGGGTGGTAGAATCGCGGCAGTGGATCCCGAAGAGAAAGAAAAGAATCTCTTTCAGTACCTGGAACGGTATCGCCGAGTCGTCGTGGCGTTCAGCGGCGGCGTCGACAGCAGTTACCTGGCCTTTTGCGCCCATCGGATATTGGGCAACGAGTCGCGGGCCGTCACGGCCCTGTCGCCCTCGGTTTCCGGTTACCAGCGAAGGCTGGCCCTGGACTTCGCCCGGCGCTACCGGTTGAATCACACGCTGATCGAGACCCGGGAGATGGACAATCCCGACTACGCCCGGAATCCCACGAATCGCTGCTACTTCTGCAAGGACGAACTCTACGTCCATCTGAAGAGACTGCTGCAGGAATGGAATGCGGAAGCGATTCTGGACGGCTCCAACATGGACGACATCGGCGACTATCGGCCCGGCCGGCGCGCCTCCCGGGAGCAGGGCGTCCTGAGTCCGTTCATCAACGTGAAGCTGAGCAAGGATGAGATCCGGTCCCGGTCTCTCAAGTGGGGTCTCCCCACCTGGGACCTGCCGGCCATGCCGTGCCTCTCCTCCCGCTTTCCCTACGGCGTCGCCATCACCGAGGAGAAGCTGCAACAGGTCGATGCGGCCGAGGCCTACATCCGGAGCCTGGGGGTGGTCAGCTTCCGCGTGCGTCACCACGAGGAACTGGCCCGGATCGAGGTCGACCGGGCGGAGCGCCACAAGCTGATGGATCCGGGTCTTTTCGACGACATCAACCGCAAGCTCCGCTCCCTGGGGTACCAGTACGTAACTCTGGATTTGCAGAGCTTTCGGTCCGGCTCCCTGAATCAGGTGGTGAGTCTGGAACTTTCTTCCGCACAGTCCAGGAACACCTGACGCCCGAAACCCTTACTGCCTGCTGACTCTTGGACGTCACCTCGAATAGCCGGAATTACGCCATGATTTCGTTCCACCGTACGGCATCTGCACCCCGGCTGCCGGGCTGGGTCCTGATCCTGTTCGTCACCACGGGTCTCCTCTCCTGCCGTCCCGAGGTGACGGCTCCGGGCCCCACCGTCGCTTCCCGGGGGATGGTGGTCAGCTCCAGTCCGTTGGCCAGTCAGGCGGGTGTCGATGTCATGCGCGAAGGTGGGAACGCCATCGACGCCGCCGTCGCCGTGAGCTTCGCGCTCGCCGTCGTGCACCCCATCGCCGGCAATGTGGGAGGCGGGGGGTTCCTGCTCTACCACGATGCCGAGACCGGCCGGGAGATCAGCGTGGACTATCGCGAGATGGCCCCCGGCGGCGCCGGCCGCGACATGTACCTGGACGCCGCGGGGGAGGTGGTTCCGGAGTTGTCCACCGTCGGTTACTTGGCCTCGGGGGTACCCGGTTCAGTGGCCGGGCTCCACTTGGCCTGGAGCCGTTTCGGGACGCTTCCCTGGAGCCGGTTGCTGGAGCCGGCCATCGAACTGGCCCGGAGCGGCTTCGTAGTGGAAGAACACTTCGCCCGATCGCTGGAGTCGGCAGCTCCCCTCCTGGAGCGGTTCGACGAAACCCGGCGCATCTTCCTGCCCGGCGGAAGTCCCCCGGCGCCCGGCCGGACCTTCACGCAGCCCGACTTGGCGCGCACGCTGGAGGCCGTTGCCTGCAATGGCGCCGAGGCCTTCTACCGGGGCGAGATCGCCGAGCTGATCCAGCGGGACATGGAGGCTCACGGCGGGATCATGACGCGGGAAGACCTGGCCAACTATGTGGCCCGGATCCGGCCTCCGGTCCGGGGGCGTTACCGGGGTTATGAAGTCGTGTCCATGGGTCCTCCCAGCTCCGGGGGCGTGATCCTCATCGAGATGCTCAACATGCTGGAGTTGGCCGGTCGCCGGCAGGAGACCACTGGGCGGCTCCATCTGTTGGCGGAAATCATGCGCCGTGCCTTCGCCGACCGCGCCGCGACCATGGGGGACGCGGATTTCGCCGAGGTGCCCGTCGATCGTCTCCTTTCCCGGGAACATGCCCGGGAACGGTTGGGGGATCTGGACGAGACGGCCGCTACCGAGAGCAGCCAGGTTGCCGCGGGTCCCTTTGCCGAGGAGTCGCCGCAGACCACGCATCTCTCGGTGGTGGACCCCGCGGGGAGCGCGGTGGCCATCACCACCACCATCAACGGTAATTTCGGTTCCGGCGCCACCGTCAAGGGAGCCGGATTCCTGCTGAACAACGAAATGGACGACTTCACCTCCCGCCCGGGAGTCCCCAACATGTTCGGGTTGCTCCAGGGCGAGGCCAACGCCATCGCTCCCGGAAAGCGGCCGCTGAGCGCCATGACGCCCACCCTCGTCAAGCAGGACGGCAAGGTCCTGCTGGTTCTGGGGAGTCCCGGCGGACCCACCATCATCAACACGGTTCTGCAGATCATTCTCAACGTGTTGGACCAGGAGATGGATCTGTACGCGGCCGTCGATGAGCCCCGGATCCACCACCAGTGGATGCCCGACCGGATCGTGGCCGAAACCGGCGCCTTGTCCCGAGAGGTCGAAGCCGAGTTGGAGTCACTGGGACACGAGGTGGTCTATCGCGGCCGGATCGGCGATGCCCACTGCATCCGCGTGGACCCTGTCAGCGGCCTGCGGGAAGGTGTGGCCGACCCTCGCCTCTGGGGCGAGGCCCGCGGTTTCTGAACCGCGGGTTAGCTTCCCACCAGGATGAACCGGAGGTCCATCACGTTGGTCTGGGTGGGGCCGGTGATGATGAGGTCGCCCAGCTTCTCGAAAAAGTGGTAGGAGTCGTTGTCGCCCAGGTAGGACTCCGGATCGAGTCCCAGCGAACGGGACCTTCGTGTGGTTTCCGGTCTGGCCCAGGCCCCGGCGGCGTCGGTGGGACCGTCGTTGCCGTCCGAACCGATGGAGGCGATGAGCACCGGCTCGGCTCCCCAACTTTCCATTTCGCGGGCGCACCAGAGGGCGAACTCCTGGTTCCTGCCGCCTTTTCCCGATCCGGTGACTCTGACCGTGGTCTCCCCTCCGGAGATGATGCAACAGGGTGGGGCGACCGGAAGGCCGCTCTGGAGCACTTCCCGGGCGATGCCCACGTGGACCTTGGCCACGTCCTCCGTGTTGCCGTAGATGGAGGAAGAGAGGATCAGGGGTGCGAAGCCCAGGCGGCGGGATTCGGCTGCCGCCGCCTTCAGAGCCAGGATGTTGCTTCCCACCACCCTGTTCTGGACCTTCACGAAGGCCGGGTCGTTCTCTTTGGGGGTCTCCCGCGGGGCGTCCACTCCACCGGCGGCGCCCTCCTGCAGATACCGCAGCACGGGACCGGGCACGGCGGTCCGGATCCCGTACTGCCTCAGGATTCCCAGACAGTCTTCGAAGCGGGTGGGATCGGGAACGGTGGGTCCCGAGGCGATGCTGCTCAAGTCGTCCCCGACCACGTCGGAGAGGAGCAGGGAAACCACCTGGGCGCCGTGGGTGTGCCGCAACAGGCGGCCTCCCTTGAATCGGCTCAGGTGCTTCCGAATGGCGTTGATCTCGTGGATGGTGGCGCCCGAGTTCAAGAGGACGGAGGTGGCCGCCTGCTTGTCGGAGAGCGTGATTCCCGGGACGGGGCAGGGAGTCAGGGCCGAGCCGCCCCCTGAGATGAGCACCAGGAGAAGGTCCCGGGACGTCAGGTTCCGGTCCAGGAATTCCAGGATCCGGGACGCGGCGGCGACGCCGTTCTCATCCGGTTCGGGATGCCCGGCCTCCATCACCCGGGTTCTGTCCAGAACTCCGCCGTGCCCGTACTTGACCACCACCAGACCACCGCTCAGACGATCTCCCAGGATCTGTTCGACGGCGCGGGCCATGGGAACGGCGGCCTTCCCGGCGCCGGCCAGGAAGACCCTGCGGAACCCCCTCAGCGGATAGTTCCGGTCTCCCACGCGAAGCACTTCATCGTCCAGAAACAAGGAGTCTCGAACCGTCCGGCCCGGATCCACCGCCGCCAGAGCCGCACGGTAGACAAGCTCGAGGACCCTTTCCAACCGGATTGACTTCCCGCCGGTCATGATTTTCGGAATCCCGGCCAGGATGGCCTCTCGACGCGGTCCGGCGTGGGAGCGGACCCCGACAGATTCAGGTGTATGGCGTCATTCCTGGACGACCACGCCGGGAAGCGTTCGTCAATCCGGTGCCAGATGTAGCCGAGGAAACAGCCGAAACCGAAGCTGCCCACGATGAAGCAGACGGTGGCCAATGCCGTTCGCAACAGCATGTCCAGAAAACTCCGGGCCTCGCCCTTTGGCTCCACCTGAACGGTCCGGTCATGGACCCATTTCACCGCCGGCGCCCATTGAACCTCTCCCAATACGGCCTGTGCCCTGGATTCGGTTCCCAGAAAGACAGCCAGCAGCAAGCCGCTCCGCTTGATGTAGATACCGTCGGGAGAAAAGAACGAATGCAATGAGTTCTGCAGCTCGAGGAAGTACTCGGCCGCCAGGGACGGGGTCGGGTAGGCCAGCAGAAACAGGGAACCGACCTCCGGGCCATAGTCCGCGAAGGCGACTTCGACCCGGTCCTGGAAACCGATCTTGTCCATGAGCGGGTCGGGGAAGCGATCGTTATTGGCCAGGGCCGCCGGCCCCAGATAGATGCCGACCGATTCCGTGACCAGGTCCTGACGCGGCAGGTGCAACACCGTCACGGGATGGAGATTGACGATGGGGATCGCTTCCACGAGAGCCGCCACGGCGCCTTTGAGCTGATCCCGCGCCCGGGGTCCCGGTCCGGCGGTGAGTCGAAACAGAAAGGGGCCCCGCCAGAAGATACAACTCCCTTCTCTGTAGCGGTTCTCCACCGGCAGCTCGAGCCGGTCCCGGGCGCCGGGCCGCAGCAGCGAATCGAGCCGGTACAAGCCGAATGCGCCCTGCTGATGCAGCGTCTCGTGGACCTCCATTGCCAGGGGCGAGTCGCCAGGTCCCTGGAGGCGCCACCGGGAATAGGACTGAACGGCGTATTCTTCCAGCACGGGCCGCGAAAAATCCCCGGCCGCCCGTTCCGGGCCGGCTGACTTCTCAAGCAGGTGGAATCGGTACCCGGACAACCGTTCCAAATACTGCTGAACTCCCGCGGGCGAATCCTGGGAATGGAGTGGCGCCAGGAATGCGGAGAAAACAAACCCGTAGAGCAACGGCACTCTCACGGTTCAAACGCCTCTTCTTTCACTTCTTTTTCCCCTTTCGGTCCCGCACCTGAATTCCGGCCAAGTCTCCCTGGGAGCCGGCGTTAGCCAAGTCTTGGAGGTACTGTTTTACACCCTCGAACAGGGCTTCGGCGACCCTTTGATGGTTCTCGGCAGTGGTCAGGAACCTCTCTTCGTCCGGATTGCTGATGAATCCGACCTCGGTGAGGATGCTGGGCATGCTCGCTCCCATGAGCACGATGAAGGGAGCCGTCTTGACACCGCGGTTCAGGAATGGCCGGCGGTGCTTCTTGATTCCCGAGAACAGGTTGGCCTGTACCACACCGGCCAATTTACGCGACTCGGCGTTGTGGGTTCCCTTGGTGATCTGGCGCACCAGGTCTTCGAGCTCTCCGACCGTGCGTTGGGATGCGGCGTTCTCCCGCGTGGCCACTTCCTGCGCCGACGCGGACCGGGCAAAGTTCAGGTAGAAGGTTTCCGCCCCGGTGGCCCGTCTCCCGTGGCTGGAGTTTCCGTGAATGGAGATGAAGAGATCGGCCTGGTGCTGGTTGGCGATGGCGGTACGCTCTTCCAGGGGGATGAAACGGTCGTCGTCCCGGGTCATGATCACCTGGGTGCCGAGGCGCTGTTCCAACAACGGCTTCAGGCGTTTGGCGATGCTCAGGACCAGGTCCTTCTCCCGCAGGCCTCCGGGACCGATGGCTCCCGCGTCGTGACCGCCATGGCCGGGGTCCACGACGACACGTCCCACCTTCAATCCCAACACCCGGGTGAGGGTGAGGTCTTCCTGCGGTCCGCGTTTGGCGGCCCGCCGCGTTTCCGGAGGTTTTCTGCGAGTCGCAACGGCCGAAGGGGCCGGACGAGCCGGTCGGGCGGTGCTGAACTCCCGGGTCGTTTTGGCCTTCCGCCCGGAGCCGTGGCCATGGGTATCGATGACGATGCGAAACGGTTCGAACAGGGCGAACACGGTTTGTTTTCGGATCTTGTTGTAGTCCAGAACCACACGGACCACCTCCGGGCGGTTTCGGGCGACACGGATCCGTTTGATGAAGACGCCGTCCACGCTGATGGTTCGTCCATTCAGATCGGGCCCCGGGCGGGTTCCCGCAAGGTCGAAATAGATCCTGTCGGGTGACTGGAGGACCTGTTTCTCGAACTGCACCTCCCGGTCCAGTTGGATGACGACGCGGGTGTAGTTCTCGCTGGCGCGGTAGCGAATCTCGGAGACCACGGCCAGAGGCGTCTTTCCGGAAACCGGGGCCTTTCGGAGGACCGGCGTTTCCAACTGTTCGGCCCGGTCGAGGGCGGGGCCGCGATGGCGCGACCGCGGGTATTCCCGGGCCAGGCGGCGATAGGCGCGAACGGCTTCCCGGCGGTATTCGCCCTGCGGCGCACGATCGGCCATGCGGTCGTACAGGGTTGCGACGGCGTAAATGGAATCGGCGGCGATTTCCGGATCCGGATCCAGGTCGACGACTCGGCGGTAGAGTGAGACGGCCTTCCGGTAGTCGGGAATCGTCCGCTTGGATTCCGGCTTGGCCAGCAGCTCAAGTCCGAACCGGAAGGCCTCGGCGTAGGCCGATTCAGCGGCCTTGCGGTCCTGACTCAGGATCGGGGACCCGCCAACGACCACCAGGAACAGCGCCGGAAGCAGACGAAATCGGATCAGCACAGTCACACTCCTTTGGCCCCGGGGTGGACTGATACCAACCGCAATTGTACACACTGCGACTGTCAACTTCGAAAAGGCGAGTGTGGGGCGCCCGGCCCTAAAAGGGATTCGATTGGGGGAGGTTGGTCAGCAGAACCCGTCCACCCGGTTGGACCACCCGAAGGATCCGGTCGCCGGGGACGCGGGCGGAGGCGAATCCGTAGAGCCGCCGGACCTTTTTCACGTAGTCGATGGTTTCCGGGTACGGAGGGACGCCCCCGTAGCGGATCACCGCGTTCTCTCCCGCGTTGTATCCGGCGAGAGCCAGTTCCAGGTCGCCTTGGAAATAGTCGAGGAGGAATTCCAGGTATCGGACTCCTCCTTCGATGTTCTGGACCGGATCGAACACGTCGCGGACGCCGAACCGGCGAGCCGTATCGGGGTGCAGTTGCATCAGCCCCAGGCATCCCTTGGGAGAGACGGCTTCCGGGCGGAAGTTGCTTTCGACGCGGATGACGGCGTTCACCAAATCCATGTCCACGCCGTAGCGCAGAGAGATCTCCTGTACCGTGGATTGATAGAGGCCGGGTCCGCGGCCGGGTTGAGACCGCAGGCCGTGCCGTTCCGGCCGGGCCGGGGCCAGGTTGGTGAGCACGCGCACGCCGTCTTCTCTCCAATAGCTGTGGATCCGGTTCGCCAGCAGGGAAGGCGACGCCGTCAGCAGCACCAGCAACAAAACCATCATTTGCCGGATAGGATGCTCCGGCCGCCGGGATGGCCGAGTCGAAATCGGGATGATTCGATGCGTTGCGCTGGTCGCCGCCATTCGAGCCAGTATAACCCGAATCTCAGTTCAGCGACTCTTCCACCAGCCGGTAGGTCTGCTCCAGGGCTTCTCCCAGCCGGGAAACGTCCCTGCCTCCGGCTTCGGCCATGTCGGGCCGTCCGCCTCCGCCTCCCCCCACCAGCCGGGCCAGCTTGCGGATCAGAACGTGGGCCTGGATCCGATCGGTCAGATCGTCGCTGACCATGGCGATCAGGCTGACCTTCCCGTCAATGGGCGTTCCCAGGACCACGACCCCGGACTGGAGCCGGTTCTTGAGTTGATCGGCCAATTGGCGCAATGAGCTCCGGTCCAGATCCGCCACCTCTTCGGCCACGACGCGAATTCCCCGGACCCGGCGCGACCGGTCCAGGGTGTCCAGGCTCTTCTGCCCGGCCAACTTCAACTGCAGGGCGTCCACCTGCTTCCGGACCTGCTTGAGGTCCTCCAGGGACTTTCGGATCTCCTCTTCCAGGGCCGTCATGGGAGTCTTCAATCGCCGGGAGAGGCTGGATACGACGGCATCCATCCGGGAGTAACGGGACATGGCCGCCTCTCCCGTCAGAGCTTCGATTCTCCGCACGCCGGCGGAGACGCTTCCCTCGCCGGTGATCTTGAAGAGGCCGATCTCTCCGGTCCTTCCCACGTGGGTGCCGCCGCAGAGCTCCAAGCTGAAATCGGGAATGGAGACCACCCGCACCTGCGAATCGTATTTCTCTCCGAAAAGTGCGGTGGCGCCTTCCTCGAGAGCTTGATCCAGGCTCCGGACACGGGTGTCGACACCGCTGTCGCGGCGGATTTCCCGGTTGACCAGATCCTCTACCTGGGAAAGCTCCTCAGGCGTCACCGACCGAAAATGGGTGAAGTCGAACCGGAGACGATCGGGGGCGACGAGAGATCCGGCCTGCTTGACGTGGACTCCCAGGATCCGGCGCAAGGCGGCGTGCATGAGGTGTGTCGAAGTGTGGTTTCGGGCGGTGGCCCGCCGCCGGGGAAGATCCACGCTGGAGCGAACGGCGTCTCCCGGCTTGAGCTCGCCCTGTTGGACACGGACGCGGGAGAGGCGCAGTCCCTGGGCTGGAGTGTAGGTGTCGAGGATCCGGAACCGGGCGGAGTCGGTCTCCAGAGTCCCACGATCTCCGACCTGGCCTCCCGCCTCGGCATAGAAAGGACTGCGGTCCAGCACCACTTCGCCCTCTTCTCCAGGTCCCAGCCGCGGAACCAGTTTCTGGTTCTCCACCAGCGCCAGGACCGAGCCCGGGACGGCTTCCAGTTGCTCGTAACCCGTAAACTCCGTTTCGTACCCCTTTCCGGCCAACTCCTGGTGCACCGGCTGCAGAGTCTTGCCCGCCCCTTTCCAACTGGCGCGGGCCCGCTGCCGCTGCTTCTCCATCTCGGCGAAGAAACCGGGCTCGTCGATCTCCAGGGAGCGCTCCTGGGCCAGGTCCCGCGCCAGGTCCAGGGGAAACCCAAAGGTGTCGTAGAGCCGGAACAGATCCTTGCCCGGAAGGGTTCCGCCATCCGATCCCCGAACCCGGTCCACGATCTCTTCGAACAGGCCCATTCCGTGGTCGAGCGTGGCCCGGAACTTCTCCTCCTCGTAGCGCACCACCCGCGCCAGGTACTCCCGTTGGGGCTCCAGATCGGGATAGGGCTCGCTCATCAGATCGGCCGCCAGGGTGGCCAGAGTGAACAGGAAAGGCTCTTCCTTCCCCAGCAACTGACCGTGGCGAGTGGCGCGCCGCAGGATTTTTCTGAGCACGTAGCCGCGGCCTTCGTTGTCCGGTATGACCCCGTCCCCGATGAGGAAAGCGCAAGCGCGGCTGTGGTCGGCCAGGATGCGCAGGCTCACATCCGTCCGGTCGTCGTTTCCGTAGGAGCTGGAGGTGAGGCGCGCGGCCTCCTGGATGAGAGGTTGGAACAGATCGGTGTCGTAGTTGCTGGTCACGCCCTGAAGAATCGCCGTGATGCGTTCCAGACCCATGCCCGTATCGATGGACGGCGAGGGCAGGGAAGTGGTTCGGCCCTGGGAATCCCGGTTGAGCTGCATGAAGACCAGGTTCCAGATCTCCACGTAACGGCCGCATTCGCATCCCAGCTCGCAGTCCCGGTGACCCAGCGGACTGACGCCCAGGTCGAAGTGCAGCTCGGCGCAGGGTCCGCAGGGACCGGTGTCTCCCATGGCCCAGAAGTTGTCCTCCTCTCCCAGGCGGTAGACCCGCTCCCGGGGAACGCCGATATCTTCGCGCCAGAGTCCGTAGGCTTCGTCGTCGTCCTTGTAGACCGTGGCGTGGAGCCGGCGGGCCTCGAGGCCGTACACCTCGGTGCACAAGTCCCAGGCGAATCGGACGGCCTCTCGCTTGAAGTAGTCTCCGAACGAGAAGTTCCCCAGCATCTCGAAGAAGGTGTGGTGGAGGGGCGTTCGGCCCACGGTGTCCAGATCGTTGTGCTTGCCGCTCACCCGCATGCATTTCTGGCAGGTGACGGCACGGTTGTATTCCCTCTGTTCCAGGCCCAGAAAGACTTCCTTGAACTGATTCATCCCGGCGTTGGTGAAGAGCAGCGTCGGGTCGTCTCCTGGAATCAGGGAACTGCTCTTGACGACGCGATGGCCTTGTTCCCGGAAGAAATCCAGAAAGGTGGTGCGGATTTCCACGGATGTCTTCATGGTTGCGTTCCCAGGTTGAGGGCGGCGGTTCGGAGGGACGGGTGAGGCGTTTCGGAAATCATCCGGCCCCCGCCGGGTCCGGGGGCGAAAATCGTGCGCGATCGTCACGCCCCTGGTGAGAAATGCGGGCTATGCTCCGACGCGAGCCTCCCGATAGACGCTGGTCATCCAGCCGTGCCGATCCTCCACCTCGCCTCCGACGTAGTCGAAGAAGTCTTCCTGAATCCGGCTGGTGACGGGTCCCCGTCTCCCCGGGCCCACGGCGATGCCGTCCACGGAACGGACGGGGGTGACCTCTGCTGCCGTGCCGGTCAGGAAGACCTCGTCGGCGATATAGAGGCGCTCGCGCGATATCTGCTCTTCAATGACGGGGTAACCGCGTTCCCGGGCCAACGTGATCACGGCGCCCCGGGTGATTCCCGGAAGGATGGCGCTGGCCATCGGTGGCGTCGAGATCGTCCCGTCCTGAATCACGAATATGTTCTCTCCCGCGCCCTCGCTCACCAAGCCGTTCGTGTCGAGCGCGATGCCCTCGGTGTACCCCTTCAGGGTGGCCTCCATGTTGATCAGGGTGCTGTTGATGTAATTGCCGCCCACCTTGGCCAGGGTCGGAAAGGTATTGGGAGCGGCCCTGGCCCAACTGGAGACACAGACGTCGACCCCCTGTTCCAGGCCTTCCTCTCCCAGATAACGTCCCCATTCCCAGACCAGGATGACCACGTCGATGGGATTCTTGAGGGGGTTGACGCCCAATTCTCCGTAGCCACGGAAGATCAGCGGCCGGATGTAGCACGCCCGCAGGGAGTTTGCCCGGATCGTCTCCAGGATCGCTTCCTCGATTTCGGCCCGAGAAAAGGGAATATCGGTTCGGTAGATCTTGCAGGAGTTGAAGAGGCGCCGAACGTGCTCCCCGAAATGGAAGATCTCGGGACCGCGGCGAGTCTCGTAGCAGCGGATCCCCTCGAACCACGAGGTGCCGTAGTGAAGGGCGTGGGACATGACGTGAACAGTCGCCTTTTCCCACGGAACCAGCTTTCCGTTGTACCAGACGAAACTGCTCTTGGGCTCGGTCATAACGATTCAGAATAGGTGCCGGTCCGGTTCAAGTCAAACTCCGGAGCCGGTGTTTGAGCATGCTCCAATAATAGCGAACCACAGGTGACATCCGATTTGATGCCCACCCCCCGTTGGTCATTCCCCGGCCTTCTCCGGGCCGCCGTAGTAACCCTTCTTTGCCTGAATCGTCAACTTTTTTTCTCCGGGGTTTCGGAGTTGGACCTCAATGGTCCGCCAACCGCCGTTGGTCAACGAATTGGGGGTGATGTAAGCGATCCGGTATTGGTTCCTGAGCTCGCTGGCGATTCGTCGAAAGACGTCATTGAGCTCGTAAAGCTCCTCGGGAAAGTAGACCTTGGCTCCGCTCTGTCCCGAAATCGCATCGACCGTAGCCCTCAGCTTGTCGTACTGGGATTTGAACACGCCGAAGAAGCCCCGGTCCCGGCTCAACGACTGGTCCAGCAGGGCCACCACGTAGAGCTGGACTTCGTTGGACCGGGCGATCTTCTCCAAAAGCTCTTCATGCCGGTAGTAGCTGTCCTTGTCCTCGCCGTCGGTGAACACGGTGACCACCTTCTTGGCTTCGGACCCGTTCTGCGCCTTTTCGAGACCGAGATAAATGGCGTCGTAGAGGGCGGTTCCCCCGCCGACGACAGTGTTGTCCAGCATGTCCCGGATATCCTCCGGGTCCCGGGTGAAGTCCTCTTCCAGATTCACGTCGTCGTCGAACATGATCAGGAAATGTTCATTGTCCGGATGGCTCAGGGCAAGAAACAGCTTCGTCGCCCGGTGGGCCAGATCCTGCTTGGGCCTCATGCTGCCGCTCTTGTCCATGACGATTCCACTGGTGGAGGGAACGTCGTCCTGACCGAAGTAGGTGATCTCCACCTCGGCTCCATCTTCCAAAACGACGAAGTCCTCCGAGGTCAGGCCCGAAACCAGTTCGCCGTCTTCGTCATAAACGGCGGCGTAAAGGACGACTTGGTCGACTTCGGTGCGGAAAAAGGGGCGGTCCCGTCCGGCGTCCGTGCCGCCCGATGATTGTGCCGCAAGAGCCGGGTTCAGAAAGAGAAGGCCGGCCAGAGCGGCCCTGATCGAAGTGGAAAGGAACATGGCGGTGACCCGGACCCCGCAGACGGTTACTTGTTGGGAGCGAAATAACCCTTCTTGGCGCGGACGATCAACCTGGGCAGTCCTTCGGGGGGATCCAGCTTGACCTTGATCTTCCG
This sequence comes from Acidobacteriota bacterium, assembly GCA_028874215.1. Classification (NCBI taxonomy): domain Bacteria; kingdom Pseudomonadati; phylum Acidobacteriota; species Acidobacteriota bacterium. The sequence continues at coordinate 61,143 of JAPPLF010000093.1, read as the reverse complement.
CCATTTACCGTTGAAGGTTCGGTCCGTGGGGACGTAGCCCAACAGGTACTGATTACGAAGCTCGGTGTGGATCAGATCCACGAAGTAGTCCAACTGCTTGAAGTTGTTGGGAAAGAAAGCCCGGCCGCCGGTCAGGCTGATGATCTCGGCGATGATGTCCCGGCCATAGGGCAGCCGGCCCCGTTCCCCGATCACGTAGAGTTGGACATCCGATTCCTTGACGTATTGTTTCAACTCGCTGAAGGTGTATCGGCTGCTGTTGTCTTCCCCGTCCGTGATCACGATCAGAGCTTTCTTGTCGTGGCGCGCCGCGCGAATCTTTTCCAAGCCCAGATAGATGGCGTCGTAGAGAGCGGTCCGGCCTTTGGGGTTCGAGATGGTGACCTGATTCTGGACGTTCTCGCTCTGCGCGGTGAAGTCCTGGACCACCGAGGTCCGGTCGTTGAAGGTGATCAGGAAATACTCGTCCTGGCGGTTGCCCTGCTTCAGGAAGCGGACTACGGAGTTGCGCGCACTCATCATGTTGTCGCCCATGGACCCGCTTCGGTCCAGGATGATGCCGACGCTGATGGGCGCCTTGTCGACGGAGAAGTGGATGATGGACTGCTCGACCTTGCGTTCGAAGACTCGGAAGTGCTCGGGTTCGAGGCCGATCACATAACGGTTCAGGGGATCGGTCACGGTGACCCTAAGGGCCACCATGTCGACATCCACCCGGAACCGGGGAGGCAGGTCCCGCTCGTTGGCGTTTGCCCAGGGACTCCCCAGCAACAGTATGAGTGCGGCTGGGAGAAATCTACCCATGTACTGAAACCATTCTATGGCATACGTTTAAAAAGTAAAAGTGACCCCGGGGAGGGAGGGGGAGAGGAACGGCGGTATCCTATCCGCCGAACTCCGGAGTGACCGGTAACGAAGAATGGGCGATTGGAAATCGCCCTTCCTCCTATTTCTTTAAAGGGAGGGTGCCGGGCCAAAAGCGGGACTTTCACCACGGACTGTCAATCCCGGCTGTCCACTTCTTCGAAGTAGTCGGGCGCCACCAGAATGTCGCGGGCCTTGCTTCCGTCGGGGGGACTGATGATGCCCTCGTGCTCCATGATGTCCAAGAGCCTGGCGGCGCGTCCGTATCCGATTCTGAGCCTTCGCTGCAGGAGGGAAGTGGATGCCTTGCCGGTCGCCACCACCAACCGGGCGGCCTCATCGAACAGGCTGTCTTCCGCGGGCGAGACGCCGCCGACCGCTCCGGGTTCGTTCTCATCCTCGTCGCCGGCGAGGATTTCCTCGCGGTAGTCGGGATTGCCCTGGTCCTTGATGTAGGAGGTCAGGCGATTGATTTCCTTCACGCTCACCCAGGCCCCGTGGGAGCGAACCAACCGTGAGGTTCCGGGAGACAGCACCAGCATGTCTCCCATGCCCAGCAACTGCTCCGCGCCGTTGCCGTCCAGGATGGTCCGGGAGTCGATCTTGGAGGAGACCCGGAAGGAGATCCGGCTGGGGAAATTGGCTTTGATCAGGCCGGTGATGACGTCCACCGACGGGCGCTGCGTGGCGAGAATCAAGTGGATCCCGATGGCCCTGGCCATTTGGGCGAGTCGAGTGACGGCGGTTTCCACCTCTTTGCCCGTGGTGAGCATGAGGTCGGCCAACTCGTCGACGATGACGACGACGTAGGGAAGGGGACCCTCTTTCGACTGGCCCGGATCTTCGGTCACCAACTTGTTGTATTCCCCAATGTCGCGAACCCCGGCGTGCGCCAGCGTCCGGTACCGTTTCTCCATCTCTCCCACGGCCCAGTTCAAGGCGTTGGCCGCCTGCTTCGGGTCCGTGACGATCGGCGCCATCAAGTGTGGAATGTCGGCGTACAGGCCCAGCTCGAGCCGTTTCGGATCGATCATGATGAATCGGACTTCGTCCGGGCCGGCCTTGTAGAGGATGGAGCAGACGATGCAGTTCAGGGCCACGCTCTTCCCCGATCCGGTGGCCCCGGCAATGAGAAGATGCGGCATTCGCGAAAGGTCCGCCACGTAGTTGGCGCCATGGATGGTTTTCCCGAGTCCCAGAGCCAGAGGGGATTGCATCTGGTGGAAGCTGCCGGACGAGAGGATCTCTCTCAAATGGATGATCTGGCGATCCGAGTTCGGGACTTCGATGCCGACGGTGTTCTTGCCGGAGATCCGTTCGATGCGGACCGACTCGGCCTTCAGAGCCAGACAGAGATCGTCCGAAAGATTGGTGACGCGGCTGTACTTGATGCCCGGATCCGGCTTGAATTCGAAGGTCGTGACCACCGGCCCGGGATGAATCTGCAACACTTGGCCCAAGACCCCGAACTCGGCGCACTTGGTCGCCAGGATATGGGCTCTTTGTATGAGGTCGGCCTCGTCGATCTCCGGCCTGATCAGGTTCTCCTCCAGGTAATCCAGAGGAGGGAGCGTGTAGGTGGAAGCCGCGTCCTGCCTGGGCCGGTCGACCGGAGTCGATTCCGCCGGAGCCGCCGCCACCGGCACCGCGAAGGCTTCGGCCTCCGGTCCGGACTCCGGTTCGACCTCGGGCAAAGCGGCCGGAATGGCCTGCGGGATGGTCGTTGGGACGGTCTGTGAAACGGATCGCGCAATAGTTTCCGGAATGTTCTCGGGAGGAGGCGCATCTTCGGGCTTGACCCCGTCCCAGGTCATCCTCCGCGGCATCGGTTGCGCCACTTGAGATTCCGTCTTTTCGCTCCAGGTCGCCGCTTCCTTTTTTTGGCGCCGGCTATGAGTCCAATCGGAATAGTGCGCCCAGGCGTTCCGCAAGAGGTTCCAGTTGCGGTTGCCGATCCAGCCCAGGAACCGGTTCACGGAAAAAGTGGTGCCGGCGACCAGAGATAGAATCAGGGCTGTGGCCAGGACGAGCAGGGCTCCGGGAGCGTTCAGCACGGAGGTGAGGTAATGCGCCAGCATCACTCCCAGGATCCCGCCGGGGGCAAAATTCACATCCGGACGGATGGGCAGGGGAACGATGGAGAAGGCCGCGCTCAAGGCGATCAGGCCGGATACGACGCAAAACAGCTTCAGGAAGGGGTCTTCCAGACGCCGTCTCCGAAGCCACCGGTATCCCAGGAGCAAAAACGGAATGGGCACGCAAAGGGCCGACCAACCGAGCAGTTGGTACAGAACGTCCGAGCTCAAGGCGCCGATCTTGCCCGCCAGATTGGAGTAGATCCGGCTGGACGAGGCGACGCTGTATGAGGCGTCGGTGGGATCGTAGCTCACGAGGGACAGGGTCAGCAGGGCGGAGCCGAACAGGAGGGAGAGTCCCAACAATTCCGAAATGCGCTGGTAGGCCTGGATGCTCATGTCGACTCCTTCCGATGATCGATGCGTCCTGGCTACAGGGCCAGCATCATCGGGACGATCAAGGGCCTCTTCCTCGTGCGTTTGCGCAGGAAACGCTTCAACCCGGTCTGCAGCATCTCTTCCAGCAGGCCTTCGTCCCGTTTCCCGTTGGCGCCGGTTTCGGACACGAGACGGCGGATCCGGGCCCGGGTTTCCCGCATCAGGTCCTCGGAATCCTCCGGTTGAACGAATCCACGGGATATCAACTCCGGCTCCCCGATGAGTTCCCAGCTCACCCGGTCCAGCCGAAGTCCCACCACAAGTACCCCGTCGGTGGCCAGAAAACGGCGGTCTCTGAGGAGGTCCCGATCCACCTGCCGCCGGATGCCCTCATCGATAAAGCGGCGTCCTGCCCTCACCCGGCCCAGGATCTCGGCCTTGTCGGGACCCAGGCCCAGGACTTCTCCGGATTCCAGGAGATGGACCCGGTCCGGGGGGATCCCCTGGCGCCGGGCCAGGCTGGCGTGGGCCGCCAACTGGCGGAATTCGCCATGGATGGGAATGAAGAACCGGGGCCGCGTCAGGTCGATCATGAGCTTGAGGTCTTCCCGGTAACCGTGTCCGGAAGCGTGGATCGGCTCATGGCGGGAGTCCAGCACGCGGGCTCCTCTGCGGTAGAAGTTGCTGATCATCCGGCCGATGGCCTTCTCGTTTCCGGGGATGATGCGGGACGAAAGGAGGACGAGATCGCCGGGCTCGATTCGAACCTGGGAAACCTGGTCCACGGCCAACCGGCTCATGGCCGACATGGGCTCTCCCTGGGTGCCGCTGGCCAGGACGACGAGGCGTTCCGACGGAATCCGCGCCAGATCGTCCCGCGACCCCAAGACTTCGGAATCGGTCCTCAGATATCCCAGCCGGGATGCCAGGCGGATGTTGGAGACCATGCTCCTCCCCAAGGGAACCACCTTGCGCCCCACCTCGCGGGCCAGGTCCAGGACGATTTGGATCCGGTGCATGCTGCTGGCGAAGGTGGCCAGGATGATCTTGCCGTCGGCCTGGCGAAACAGGTTTTCCAGGGGCTCGTAAACGGAAGACTCGGAAGGAGAAAGACCCGGGACATCCGCGTTGGTGCTGTCCGAAAAGAGCGCCAGAACACCCTCTTGCCCCAATTCGGCGAGTCGCGCCAAGTTGCTCCTGTGGCCGTCGATGGGGGTCTGGTCGAACTTGAAGTCTCCGGTCCAGACAATCCGGCCCGCGGGAGTCCGAATCGCAAAACAAAAGCTTTCGGGAAAGGAATGGGTGACCCGGAGGGGTTCCACCCGGAAGACCCCCAGGTCCACGGGACGATCGGCTTCCAGCGATCGAAGGTCCGCCTCTTTGTCCAGTCCTCGCTCCCTTAGCCGGGACGAAACCAGGCCCAAGGTCAGCCGGTTGGCGTAGACCGGGACCTGAAGCTGATCGATGATGTAGGAGACTCCCCCGGCGTGGTCCTCGTGGCCGTGGGTCAACACGATGCCCCGCAACTGGCTCCGGTTTTCCAGGAGGAAGCTGATGTCGGGGACCATCAGATCCACGCCCAGGCTGGTCACCGGGCGACGGCCTGGAATCATCATTCCGGCATCGACCAGTATCAGGTCGTCTCCGGCCCGGAGGGCGGCACAGTTCATCCCGAATTCGCCCAGCCCTCCCAGGGGGATGACTTCCAAACGACCGCTCATTGGCGGCCAACTATAGCATGCGTGCCAGACACACAAACTGTTCCAAAGACACCTCCTCCGCCCTCTGACGGGGTTCGATTCCGGCGTCTTCGAAAGCCGGTTCCAGGCGCCCCTTCCAGGGTCCGAACACGCTCCGGAGATTGTTTCTGAGTGTCTTCCTGCGCTGGCGGAATCCGGTCCGGATCAGCCGCAGGAACCGGTCGTGGCACGGGAGGTGGGCCGGCCGTGGGCGGGGGATCAACTGCATGGCGTGGGAGCGGACCTCGGGTGGAGGGGCAAAAGCGCCGGCCGGCACGTCGAAGCCGCGAATCCGGGAAAAGCGGTGTTGGAGCACCAGCGTGAGATAGCCGTAGCTCTTGGAACCGGGCCGGGCCAGAATGCGCTCGGCGACCTCCTTCTGGACCATGAAAGTGAAGCTGTGAAACCGATGGCCGAAAGGAATCATCTTTGTGAGTACGGCGGTGGCGATATTATAGGGAAGGTTGGCCACCAGCTTGACGGGAGCTTCGGGAAAGGTGGCGGCCCAATCGAGATCCAGGACGTCCGATTGGATCAGGGTCAGCCGCGACAGGGACTCGGGCCTGAGACTGCGTTTCAGAAAGTCCGCCAGATCCCGGTCGAACTCGATGGCGACTACATTGCGGGCCCGTTCCAGGATGAGCCGAGTGAGCTGGCCGGTGCCCGGGCCGATTTCGATGACGGTCTCCCGGCCGGTCGGCGCCGCCAGCCGGACTATCCGGCGGCAGTAGCCGGCGTCGTGGAGGAAGTGTTGCCCCAGGGAACGTTTGGCCCGGGGGAATTTCGGAGTCATACGTGGGACCGCGGGCAGTCCGCGGCGACTTTCAACGCAGGCTCCTATGTTAACATGTGCCGCGGTGGGCGCTCCGGGTTCTGCGCCACCGCAATCAGAGGCAGTCAATAAGGGTTTCTGAAGGTCAAGCGGGGCCGGCGGCGGCGTTGGGCGCCCGCTCGATGGAGATTTCAGGAGGACAGGATGAGCGACAAGGTTCAGGACGTTACAGATCAGAGTTTCGAGACGGACGTTTTACAGGCGAGCGATCCGGTGCTGGTGGATTTTTGGGCGGCTTGGTGCGCGCCCTGCCGGATGCTCTCCCCCACCATCGATCAGATTGCCCAGGACTTTTCCGGTCGCGCCAAGGTGGTCAAGCTCAACGTCGACGACAATCGTGAGACTTCGGCCAAATATGGGATCCGGGGCATTCCGACGCTGCTGCTCTTCAAGAATGGGGAACTCAGGGACCAGGTCGTTGGCGCCACGTCCCGAGAGAACATCGCCCGTCTGATCGAGAACCAGCTCTAGCCGTCACCGCGTCCGGAGATGGATGACCGACCCGGTTGAGGAACTTTCCAATCAAGGTTGACTGCGGTTCGGCTTGCGGCCGGTATGCGCACCGATCTGGTCAAGTCCCTGAACCGGCTTTCCGTTTTTCGTCTGTACTATGGCTAACGTCGTGATCGTCGGCACCCAATGGGGTGACGAAGGCAAAGGAAAAATCGTCGATCTGACGACACGTCATTTCGACGTCGTCGCTCGCTACCAGGGTGGCCACAATGCCGGGCACACCGTTCTGGTGGCGGGCGCCAAGTATGTCCTCCACCTGATCCCGTCCGGGATCCTGCACCCCGGCAAGGCTTGTGTCATCGGCAACGGGGTCGTCGTGGATCCGGTGGCTCTGGAAGAGGAGCTGCTGGCGCTGGGGGAATTTTCCTTGCGGGGGCGGCTTCATGTGAGCAACCGGGCACACCTGATCATGCCCTACCACCGGCTGTTGGAGGGCGCCGAGGAACGCCGGTTGGGCAAGGCGAAGATCGGGACCACGAGCCGGGGCATCGGACCCTGCTATGAGGACAAGATGGCCCGGAGGGGCATCCGGGTCGGCGACCTGTTGTCACCCCGGCTCTTTCGCTCGAAGCTCCGGAACTATGCGGGTTTGAAGAACCGCATTCTGGACCGGGTCTACGGCAGCGGCGGGGTGGACACCGATCAGATCGAGGAGACCTATCTGGGCATCGGCGAACGGATCGCCTCCTATGTCACCGACACGGCGGAGTATCTGAACCGGGAGATCCGGCGGGGGAAGAACATCCTTTTCGAGGGCGCCCAGGGAACGCTGCTGGACGTGGATCACGGCACCTACCCGTTCGTCACCTCTTCGAACGCCACGGCCGGCGGAGCTTGCACCGGCAGCGGCGTGGGGCCGGGCGCCATCGACGGAGTGATGGGAATCACCAAGGCCTATACGACCCGGGTTGGAGGCGGCCCGTTTCCTACCGAGCTGGAGGGTGCGGAAGGGGAGGAGATCCGGGAGCGGGGCGTCGAGTACGGCGCCACCACGGGGCGGCCCCGGCGTTGCGGATGGTTCGATGCCGTCGTGGCCCGGTACAGCAATCTGATCAACCACGTGGACACGCTGGTGGTCACCAAATTGGACGTTCTGGACCACTTGAAGGAGCTTCGGATCTGCACCGGCTACCGCTACCGGGGGAGCCGGTTGACGAGTTTTCCCACCGACGTGGGAGCGCTCGAAGACGTGAGCCCCATCTACGAGACCCATCCCGGCTGGCAGCAGGACACGTCCGACATCCAGGATTACGAAAACCTGCCGGAGAAGGCCAAGTCCTACCTGCATCGGCTTGGCGAACTCACCGGTGCGGACATCTCCATCATCTCCACCGGTCCGAACCGGTCCGAGACCATCATTCTTGAGGAGAGCCCCCGGCTCCAGCGGCTTCTCAAGCCGCGCCAGGTTGCGGAGGGGGGACTGTTAGTCCCCCATAGTGGAGGGGGACGTCCAGTCCCCCGATCCGAGTAAGGGCGTAGAGGCGGGACTGCCGTCCCCCCTGCCCCCCCTGCGGCGACAGGAAAGTCGCCGCTCCTCAGAACTCGTATTCCAGTCCCAGGTAGAAATTCCGGCCCATCTCGGGGATGCGGAGGCGGGTGAAGGGATTGGGAGAGTTCAGGTGATTGCTGTAGAGCCGATCACCCAGGTTTTCGACCCCGGCCTTCAGCGTCCATCCGGAGGTGAGAGACGCCCGTCCTCTCAGATCGGCAACGGCGTAACCGCCGGTCGCCTGCTCGAACCTCCGGGAGGCCACCCGGTTCTGACTGGCCACGAGCGTCACTGACAGATCCACCCAGTAACGACGGTCGGGCGAGCTCAGCTCCAGAGCCGCCTGTCCCTGCAACGGGGGCAGTCCCAGGATCGGTTCGCCGAACAGCTCGTCCATTCCCCAGACATAGGAGAGAAATCCCCGGAGCCGGAAAATGGGGGGCAGCTCTTGTTCCAGCGTCAATTCGGCTCCGTGGAAGCGGGCTTGTGAACCGTTGATGTAGCGAAACACGACCGGCGGACTCAAAGGCAGCCGCTTTTGCAGGGAGGGATCCGCCTGCACGGTGATGTAGTTGTCGATCACGCGGTGAAAGAGGTCCAGGTCGAGGCGGGTCGTCTCCCGAACCAGGCTGCTGCCCAGATTGAATTCCAGGCTTTCTTCCGGGTTCAGGGCCGGATCGCCCATGAACTCGGCGGCGATCTGGAACTTGGTGGCCGGGAATCGGTCGGAATAGCGCTCCAAAACCGTGGCGGTTCGCACCGCGCGTCCCAGTCCGGCGGTCAGGGACACGCCCTGGCCCATGGACCATCTTCCGTTCAGCGCGGCGCTGACGTGCGTCTCTCCCTGGTCGAGTCCGCCTTGCGTGTTGGCGGCGAAGAAGTCGGAAACGGCGCCGGCCACGGCCTGGACCCGGTCGATCCGGACTGTCCCCGCCAGTTCGGTGCGCTCCCCTTCTCGGACCATCTGGACGTAGAATCCCTGGTCGCTGAGTTCGGCATCGGGCCAGACCACATCCCGGAACAGGAGGACCATGGGAGCGCGCCGGAATATGGACCGCGTGGCCGTCTGATTCGAATTGTAGAAGTCCAGGCCGAACCTCCAATCCCAGAGACCTTTCTCAATCAGGGCCGAGAAGTCCCCGCCGATGGTGTTCGACTCCGTGGGCAGGTCCACCAGCAGGCCGAACGGAGGCTTCCGTCCGGCCATGGGCCGTGCCGTCGGCTTCTCCTCGTTGTTCATCAGGTGGTCTTTCAAGTTCAGGTAGACCTGGCCGCGGATCTCGGAGAGGGCTCCCGCGGCCGGATTCCAGGTCAACCCCACGGCGTTGGACCGGGTGTAGAAATAGCTGGCGTCCAGGATTCGTCCGGGATAGTCGATGTCATTCTGTTCCTGATAGCCGCCCGCGTAGTCCAGCACCAGCTCCGGCAACAGCTTGAATCCCAGGCTCCAATGCACGTCGTCCGAACTGTAGTCGCCAGGGACCCGGCTTCCGTCGCCCGCCCGGTAGTCGTTGCCCTGCCGCCGGTTGTAGAGCAGGTGGAGCCGAAACCATTCGTTCCCGCCCCAGAACAGGCCGTGCCCGTCCTGGTTGACGGCATTCTGTCCGTAGCGGTATCCGAACCGTCCATGAAAGCGGCCGCCGCCGCTGTGGAAGGGGGGCCGAAAGGTCTGCACCTGGATTCCGCTCAGCACTCCGGCGCCCCATCCCAGGGCGTAGGGGCCCTTGACCACGCGAATGGACCGGACCGCGTGGGGGCTCACGTGACTCATGTCCGAGTCCATCCGCGCGGGACCGGCGGCAAAGGTTCGGGTCCGGTCCACGAAGGTGCCGATCTGGTTTTCCTGCAGGCCCCGAATGTTCGGTTCCAGGTTGATGGGTCCTCGCCGGACCGCGGCGGTTCCCGCCTCGCCCCGGAGAAGTTCGGCCAGGTCCTGGCTCTCCTGCCGGTCGATCCGGCCGCTTCCCATGGCCAGTTCATGCTGCATCCGGGGCGCGCTCGCCCGCACTTCCAAATGCTGGACGGTCGTGTCCACCTCCAACCGCAAGAGCAATTCCTGAGGCTGATCTCCCAGGAGCCAGGCTTGTTCATAGGTTTGAAAGCCAGGCACCCGGACCCTGAACGAGTAGCGTCCGGGCTTCAGGCGGACGCGAAATTCGCCCCGATCATCGGTGAAGCGGGCCTCTAACGGTTTGCCGGATCGGAGGGCCTTCACTTCGGCGCCCGGAATGGGATAGCCGTGAGGGTCCACGACCCGGCCTTGGAACACAACGGGCTCGGTTTCCGCGGCCAGCAGCTTCCCTCCCGCCGGCGCCATGCAGGCGAGATGGAGGCAGACCGCGGTTCCAATCAGTTGGCGCATACGAACCTCCTTTTGGTGTCGCACGCTCAGAGCAAACAGGGAACCCCCGGCGGGCGCACGGAAATATTCCCGGCGGCGGGGGATCCCGAATCGTCGTTTAACTGTCCTCGAGTCAGGAGAACGAGCGTGGAGGAGGGTCGTCGGGGACTGGCGGGATCAGGGGGGTTCGCAAGGGAGGCTCCGGGGCGAGGCCGGAGTCAAGGTCATCGCAACCGGTCCGGACCGGAGGGAGGAAGACGGCCTTCAGATTCATGAATCCGATGCCGTCGGGCTCGGCTCCGCAGTCGGAGACGAACCGGAGCCGGCCCGGTATTCGCGCCGGCCGGGCGCAGGCCGGAAGGCCGTCGTCCGGGGTTTTCAACTGCTTCAGGCACGCGTCCGGACAGCAGCAGGCGCTCCCGTGAGTCGGACAGGCCGAAGCCGCCGGCTCACTCCCCGCTTCTCGAACCAACCAGACCATGGGGCTGGTGGCCAGGACGAACAAGAGAATGGAACCGGCCACCGTCTTCACGGATTCAGCGTACGCCGAACCGAACCCGGACGCAACGAGGAAGAGGGGGAAGGCGAAAATCCTGCGCGATCGTCACGCTGCCTGGTGAGAAACGCAGACTCCTAACCGTGACGGACCCAGCGAACGATCTCCGGCAGGCTGGCCCGCTGTCCCCTCATCAGGATTCCCACCCGGTAGATCCGTCCGGCCAACCAGACGACGGCCGCCACAGCCGCGGCCAGGAGGAGCAGGGAGAGCCCCCATTGCCAGAGCGGAACTTCGGTGGAGAAGACCCGGGAGGGCATCACCACAGCGTTGAAGGGTGGGACCATCGACAGAATCACGGCCCATCGGTTGTTGGGACTCTCCATCAGCAAGGGGCCGGCAATGAGGGAGATCATGCTCACCAGGACGATGGGCGTCATCGCCTGTTGGGCGTCCTGAAGATCGCTGACCGTGGCCCCGGCGGCGGCGAAAACCGAGGTGTAGAGGAGATAGCCCAGGACGAAGAAGAGCAGCGCCAGGATGACGCTCTCCCACGAGATGGAATCCGAAATCAGGTCGATACCCGAAAGATCGGCGGTTTCACCGGTGATCGGGTCGCGGCCGCCACCGAGAACAGGACCTGGAGACGGCACGCTCGTCAATCCTCCGCGGGTGAGGAAAAAACCAACCGCGGTGGCCGCCATCAGGGCCCAAATCCCGATCTGAGCCAGGGCCATGGCGCCGCAGCCCAGTATCTTCCCCAACATCAGTTCCCAGGGGCGTAACGACGATGCCAGGATTTCGACGATGTTCGATTGCTTGTCCTCGATGGTCGACATCAGGACCATCTGCCCGTAAGCCACCAGGAGCATGAAATAGAAGTAGACGACGCCCATGCTGGCGATGGACTGAATGGTCTGGGAGCGGGTCTCGCCCGTGTCGGTGACGTTGACGGCGTTCAATCGAGGTCTGCGCAACAACTCTCGTGCGTCCACTGCTTCGACTCCCGCCGCTTGGAGTCGAGTTTGCAAAAGAGCCCGTTGGAGCGCATTGCGGGCCGATCTCAGAGTTCCCGACGGAACCTTGTCTCTGGCCAGCAAGGTGGCGGTCACCCGGTCCCCGGTGTCATCCGTTTCCTCCCGGCTCGCGACAGCAGCACCACGGGCCGAGGTGGCGGCTCCGTCCGGCAAAATCAGCAGGTAGTCGAACGCCGTCGAAAGGAAACGCTCCCGGATCGCGTCAGCGGGCAATTCTTCCAGGTCGGGCGCCCGCGACGCCGTGACGAAACCGTCATTCAATTCCTCCACCAGCAGGTTCGCTACGGTTCCGCCGGAGTCCACGACTCCAATGGTCTTCCCTTTCTCGGAGTCCTCCACGTCCCGCATCGCGAAAACGATGAGGAAGGCCACGCCGACCATGATCACCGGCATTCCGATGGTGCCCAGGATGAACCACTTGGTCTTGACGCGTTGCATGAACTCGCGGTACGCGACTGCCATAACGCTGGGCGTAAATGGGTTCATACCGCACCCGCCTCTCCAGCCGGCGGGGCGTCGCTCGTCGACAGGCCGGCCGCCTCGGCCTTCTCCATGAAGATCTCGCGCAGTGAGGGTTCCGTGAGTTCGAAACGTGAAATCCTCGCTCCCGACTCCACGGCCCGGTGGAGCAGGACTTGAGGATCGGCGCCTTCCTTGAGCCGAACTTCAACGTAACCGCCCTGGTCGGCGGCGCGCTCCACCAAGCCGGGCGCCGCCAGGAACTCGCTGCTCCCCTCGAAGGCGATGGCCAGATCCCGCCGCCCGGAGGCCGCCTTCAAGTCGCCCACCTTCCCGTCCAGGACCTTGTTGGCGCCGGCGATCATGCAGACCCGGTCGCAAAGGCGTTCGGCGTCTTCGATCAGGTGGGTCGAAAGGAGAACGGTCGCTCCCGCGCGGCGGCGCTCCAGGACCAACCGTTTGAAAAGCTCCACGTTGAGCGGGTCCAGTCCGCTGAACGGCTCGTCCAGAACCAGCAGCTCCGGCTCGTGGAGGATCGTTCCCAGAAGCTGGACCTTCTGTTGCATTCCCTTGGAGAGGGTTTCCACCTTGTCCCGGGCGCGTTCGCCGAGGCCGACCTCCTCGAGTCCGCCGAGAGCCCGTTCCATGGCATCCATTCTGCCCAGTCCCTTGAGCACACCCAGGAATACCAAGTGGTCGATGACCCGCATCTTGGGATACAGCCCGCGCTCTTCCGGAAGATACCCGATACGCCGTCGGGTCGACTGGAGGTCAGTAGTGCCCAACACCTCCACGGTTCCGTCGTCGGGGCCGATGATGTCGAGAACGATGCGCAGCAGGGTGGTCTTGCCGGCGCCGTTGGGACCGATCAACCCGCAAATGGTGTCGGACGGCGTTTCCAGGTCCACGCCCTCAAGGGCCGTCTTCTTGCCGTAGTTCTTCCGGATGCCACGAAGACGAAGCGCGGGAGCGGTCACCATACGGACACGATAACAATTTCAGCCGAACGGCTGCCACCGGGACGCGCTTTGGAATTCGGGCTAGAATGAGTCGGCGATCGACTTGAAACGAAGGCAATTTCGGTGGAGGCCCCGTGTTGACATCAAGTGCGCGACGGATAGTGGTCCCAGTCCTGGTTCTACTTTTTCTCTTCCAGACGGCGGTGTCCCAGAGTGCCCTCACGCCCATTGATCTGGCTCCCTATCGAGTCCAAAAGGGTGATCAGGGAGCGGAACCCGCTGGATACCAGCTGAATTTTGTGGGAGAAGCCGGACATCGGCTCGAATTCAACTATGTTCCGGCAGAGCCCGTGGAGATGGAGGTATCGGTGGGGTTTCCTGCGGGAGGGGCTCGAACCGAAAGACGGCTTCTGGAGGCGGGAGCGGAAGACGCTGCGGCCGGCTTTGATCTGGGGCCTCTCTTGGGCCATGGACCCTACCGGCCCCTCCCTGCCTCCAGCCACAAGGGGCCCCAGGAGAGGGTCCGGGGATACTTGCGGACCGGCTGGTGGGTCGACACTCACGATTCGGGGAACTACCGCCTGACCGTGAAGGGACGGCGAGTCGGGGACGGCCGGGTCCTGTTCTCCAACGACTTCCGCCTTCCGGTCCAGACCTGGGTGGGAGCGGACCTGGACCGTCTGGCCTATATCGACGACAACGCCGCCGAGGTGGAGCTCTGGCTCAGGAAAGGCGCTCCGGTCCGGGAGCTGGCCGTGGAAGTCGATCTCGTGGAAGCCGGCACCGGAACCGTGCGATCACCCGCCACGGCGGTCCGGCTCACACCGGACAAGGCTCATGTCGCCTTCGATCTCACCGGCCTGAAGGCGGCCACGTATCACGTGCGGGTGCGGCCCCGGGTGGATGGACGGCTCTGGGATGACGGGCCCCGCCGGGCATTGTACCTGCACCGGAACGGGCCGCCGCCGAAACCGGAACCTCCCCTGGAGATTCCGGTGGCTTCCCAACTGTTCGTGGACGACTACCTGATCCAGGACCAGCGGCATCTCCGGAAGGTCTTCCATCCGGCCCGCAAGCTGGACACTCAGGCCCTGTTCCGGCCCGACCGGCCTTGGGAGGGCCATTACGCGATACTGCGCGAGGGCGCCGGCCTGTCCTTCAACCGGGAGAAGCAACGGTACGAGTTGGAGTACATCAGCCCGACCCGGTACCGGATGCTGGCCGTATCCAGTGACGGGAACCGTTGGACCAAGCCGGAACTCGGTCTGGTGGAGTTCCAAGGTTCCCGGGCCAACAACATCCTGGAGAAGATGGCGTCCCGGGGCCACGTGGGCGAAGGAGAGAAGTTCGGCGGGCTTTGGGACTACCGAACCCGCGGCATCCCTGATCTGCGGACCGCCACCCGGGTCAGTACTCCCAAGTTTCCTGACATGGAGTTTCAGCGGGGGATCTACCTGATGGTCCGGGATTCCGAGGGAGTGGCCTATCTCACCACGGAACGTCCCTTCATGCGGAATCACCTTCAGGTGGAGACGCTGGACAGCCCCACCGACAACCTGGGGCCCATGTTCTACGACGAGCGCACCGGTGAGCTGGTGCTCTATTTCGCCGCCCATCCTCCGGCCATGGGGCGGGCGTTGGTGCGCTACGACAACAAGTGGGCCGTCTCGCGGAACCTGGGGCGGATGACCACGCGCGACGGCGTGAACTGGCACCGGAGCTATATCTGGGCGCCGCCGCGGGAACACCCGAAACACCAGAGCTACGGGATGCAGCGGGTGAAGCGGATCGGGGACCTCTACGTCGCCTTTTTTCCGCTCTACGACTGCGGGACTCAACGGATGTCGATCCATCTCTGGGTGAGCCGCAACGGCATCCATTGGGAGGATCTGGGAGGGGATCGGGCCTGGATTCCCAGCGGACCCGAGGGCAGCTTCGATTACGGGATCGTCTACAGTTTCTCCGAGGGCCCGGTGGAAGGAGACCGGTCCGTCAGTTTCTATCACGGCACCAACACCCTGCACGTCAACGCCTGGATCCGGGACAAGCTGGTGGGCGGCGGACCGGGTGATATCCCGATCCCCGCCTCCGGGATTTTCGACGACAAGCAATACAATGGTCGGCCCTATCTCTCCCCGCCGGCGCCGGTGGAGCCCGCGTGGGCGCTTTACGAATGCATCTGGAGCTGGCGGCGGCCCCGCTGCAGCCGCACGGTGGAGGAAGTCCGGGAGGCGTTCTGGGCGGAGCTCGAGGCCAACACGGGTCAGACCCGGGAGGACCATATCGAAAAGAGCCGGGTGTTCCAGATCGCGCCGGCCCGGGTGGAGTACCGCACCAACGGGTTCGCGTCGCGTCGGGCCGGAGACCGGGAAGGCGTCCTGACGACCCACCCGCTGGTTTTCCAGGGGAGCCGTTTGACGGTCAATGCGGCGGCTGCCGAGGGCCGTGTGACTGTAGAGGTCCTGGATGCGGGAGGGCGGCCGGTAGCCGGTTACAGCCGGGACGAGTGCCTGCTCACGGCCTTCGACAGCACCCGGCAGGAAGTGGCGTGGAGAGAAAAAGCGGATCTGGCTTCCTTGCGAGGCCAGCCGGTTCGCCTCCGCTTCCACCTGACGAATGCCGACCTGTACGGCTTCCGGATTCGATAGGCAGCTCTTGTCCCGAACCAGTCGCGACGCAATCATCTCCATGCGCCGGGTCCGGAAGTCGTACGGAGACCTTCTGGTTCTGGACGATCTCGATCTCCAGGTGCCCCCCTCCCAGAAACTGGCCCTGATCGGACCCAGCGGATCCGGCAAATCGACCATTCTCCGAATCCTCATGACTCTGGAGCGCGTGGACTCGGGCCAGGTGCTCATCGACGGCCAGCCGGTCTGGGAACGGGATCGCAGGGGCCGTCAGGTTCCCGCCGGATCCCGCCGCCTGAGGGAGATTCGGAGCAAAGTGGGAATGGTGTTCCAGCAGTTCAATCTGTTTCCACACATGACCGTGCTCAAGAACCTGACGGTGGCGCCCAGGCGGGTCCTGGGCCTGTCCCGGGAAACGGCTCGGGAGCGAGCACTGGCCCTGTTGGAGAAGGTCGGCCTGCTGGACAAGGTCGAAGCCTACCCGGCGCAGCTCTCCGGAGGTCAGAAACAGCGCGTGGCCATCGCCCGGGCGCTGGCCATGCAGCCCCGGATCATGCTCTTCGACGAGGTCACGTCGGCGCTCGACCCCGAGTTGGTGGGCGAGGTGCTCCAGGTATTGGAAATGCTGGCCCAGGAGAGCGACATCACCATGTTGATCGTGACCCACCACATGGGGTTTGCCCAAGACATCGCCGACCGGGTCGTCTTCCTGGACCAGGGACGGATCGTGGAGGACGCAGCGCCCGGGATCATCTTCTCCCAGCCTCGGGAAGCCCGGACGCGAAAGTTCCTGGGCAGCATCCTGGCCGCCCGATGAGGAAAGAGGGCGCTGGGAGTGGGGGTTTTCCTACCCCCACTCCCCAGGGGATAGGAAAGTCCCCCCCACTAATGTCCCCTCCTACCCTATCCGTTCACCAGATTCACGAGCGGTTCCAAAGCGGGCATTCCGGAGGCGATCTCCTTTC